>CAYFZR010000024.1:0-20384 GCA_964347835.1 uncultured archaeon | reverse complement strand
CCCTCAAACACCATTACAGTGTTATTTTTTAAAGAAGAGCCCAGATAAAGGCGTTTCTCTCCGTAGGTTAGATTTTTTTGAACAGATCCTATCACTGTTTTATTCAAAGTTACATTTGCGAGAGTCCCATTAACGAGAGTTTCGTTAACAAAAGTCTCATTCACCTGAGTAACATTGGAAATAGTCTGATTTATTAGGGTAACATTCTCCAAAGTCACATTTAATGTTATATTTATTAGACTTTCATTTCCAAGCGTTTCATTTACTTGAGTTACATTCAGAATAGTCTGATTTACTAAGGTGACATTCACTAAAGTCTCATTAACGAGAGTTTGGTTAACAAAAGTCTCATTTACATGAGTAGCATTCAATGTTAGACTCTCATTTCCAGAGGTTTGATTGAAAGAAGTTATATTAAAAATAGTTTGATTTTTTCCGGTAGTTTCATTCTTAAAGGTTTCATTACTAGCGGTTTGATTGATAGACAGTGCTAAGTTGGACACCAAGAATGCTATGACTAAGATGATCGCTATTTTATTAGGCATATACTCCCTGCCAACCGGTCTTCATTTTATATATTAAATTATATGGTTAAGTCAATATAATCATTTCCCATTCAAGATTGTAAGGTATTTGACAAAAAATGGTAAAGTTTTTTTAAAGCGTCAGAAAGTAAGATTCGTTATTTCTCCAAACCTTCGAGGCAACCTGACAAACATAGATTCTCTGGCAGGTTTGCCAGCAAACCATAAGAATTTAGAATCATAGACAAGATCAGATGTTAAATCATGGAGCAATTGAATATCAGAAGGTCTGGAACCTGCTTGAGCAAGTTCCTCCATTAAAGGAATTCGACTTATAGATCTTGTCCTGTATCTTCCCTTGGAGGTATAATAGTACTCATCAGCCATTATTTGGGTAATGAGTTGGTATCTTCCTTTTAGAAATGGAATCTCCCTGTTTAAGCCTTGAGTCATTTTAAATACGTTTTCTTCACTCAAAACCTTTTCTAATGTCTCTAATGTTTTTTCTGTCCGGAAATAAATCCTTACAAGTTCTCTGGCATTCTCAAAACTTGGATATTCCAGTAAACTTTTTTCTAACGTTTTTCCTTCCTCTACATAAACCGCCGTCCTTGCTAGTAACATAGAAATTGTTGAATCATCCGCTTTTAATGCATATTCTTTAATTAAGGTAGCATTTTGAGTAAACAAAGGTTTTTCCTTTACTAAATCAACCAAATACCGGGTCCTATACAATCGAACAATGATCTTACGAGCCGGAAGCTTTCTTTTGTATATAGCATCTACTATCAATACACTTCCGGGTGGTTCTCCTTCTTTCTTGAAGTCAAAGATATAGTAAGCCCAGTTTTCATAATAGTATGGACCATCTACTATCACCTTTTCTCCGCTCAGCATGAAAGGATAACCCTCCAAAACCCACCTCGCCTCAGACTCGGTGATGCCTTGAGCGTATATATCTAAATCCATTTTACTTGGATCCATCACCTGTTTTTGCAATATTTCTTCGGGTGTTTCTATGGCTAGCCCGAGGCTAAATACTAAAATAAGAGTCATAAAAAATAACTTTTGCCTCCTCCAACGTAAGAGCGTTACTAAAAGAATTATGAGGATAAATGCTAAAATCTTGATGTTTTTGTATGAAGGAGGTCGCGGTTCTCTGATTACTTCTTCTATACCAATTAGTTTCTTTCTTGAATCGATCTCCAACCTCATTGCTTCACCGTTCTCTTTGAGTGCTTTGACCTCATCTAAGATGTCCCTGTCAGTAACCGTTAAATTGTACTTTTGCCTGCGCTTTTCTTCTGGAAAAACAATGATTAGAGAAGAAAAAGCCTCCAAATCAGATACCAAGACCATGTAATCAGAGTAAATCTCATCGTAGAGTTCTATGAGCTCAAGACAATCTTCGTAAGATAGCCTTCCTGTTTTATTGGTTAATATTACTCTTGCTTTGGGAATATCTTTTCTAAAATCAATTTCTACTGTAGATGAACTCTTCCAGCCCAAAATCTTATCGGTTAAACTACTCACGCCTTCTATGTCTTTTCCTAAAACTTTATAGTCCTCAAAAATCTTTAGAACGATATTTCTTTCCTGATCTGAAATCGAGCAGTAATCCATAAAATTTTTAACGGTTTGAACATCGTAATCAAAGGCCATGGGCAAAAAAGAAGGATTTCCCACAGAATAAAACAAGGGATCCTCTCTTGTTAGTTCAAAAAACGTATAAGTAGCGAGTATCCTTTTTTCTACGTCTGGATCCTCAACCATTTCTGCATTAGCATCAAATACAAGTGAGTTTTGCACTCTACCTTTTGATACGAAATCTACCAGGTAATAAGAATTGTTTTTATAGTATACTGGACCTTCAACCATTACAACTTCTTGAGGGGTCGCAAGTTTTTTTGCCTTCTCTCTTACCTCTTCCTTAACGCAAAAACCAGGTGTCAGTATTAGAATGATAAACAGAGCACTTACGAATTCTTTTCTGATTATTATCCCTCCAAAATGACTTAATCAAATCTAATATATAAATATCTATTCAAAGACGTCTGGGTAATCTAAGGAAAATTTTGGGTTCTTCGACTCTTTTGCGCCACAAAAATGGGTTGTCGTGAATGATATCAGACGTGAGATCATGGATAAGAGGGAACATCGTTGGTCTCATACCTAACTCGAGCAATTGAAGCGTTACATTCATGCGAATCCGCTTAAAAATTCTATTCTCGGTTTTCCTTATTATGTAGTAGTCCCAAGCAGTGAGAGCGCTGTGGTTGTATTTTTGCATAACAACATCTTGCCATATCAACTTATCCAGTTCCAAGTATCCGGTAGAATTTAAGATGAATATGCCTTCAATTTCTTTATCGCCATAGGTTACGGCATAGTATTTATGATCCATCACGACATAAGGACCTTCTATAACCGCGGTCTCGTTGGCATAGGGTATAGGATAACTCGATAAAATAGAAGTGATATTTAAAAAAACCATTAGCATGATCACGATTTATACCTCCTAATTAGGTAAATTATGACCGAGATCACCATCAATACAAGAATAGACTGTTCCAAAATCAATCTCTTTGCAGTATCATTTTGGTGAAGTATTTTGCTCCTTTTTTCTATTTCTTCCGCGATTAGTTCTTTATTATCCTTACAAAGTTCAACTTCTCTTTTAATATCATAAATAGTAATTTTATAACCGTATTTTTCTCTAACAACCAAATCATACGGATAATCTTCCATAAAATTGCTTAGATCAAGTAAATAAGAAATCATCAAGTCATAGTCGCTCAATATATTTTCATATTGACTTTCAACCTTTAATGCCAGTTCATGAGAAGGATCATCTCGCAGTTTATGCTCAAGATCTGAACACAAAATAATGTCTTCTATTGTCTTATTGTAGGTATTGAGGAATTTATTTAAAGTTTCTCGCTGAGATTGGTTCATGGAAACGAAATCCGAAAAAAGTTTTACCTTCTCAATCTCGTATTTTGTTGCCTCTCTTATTAAACTGGAATCTCCTTCAAAATAAAAAAGAGGCTTTAATTCTAAGAAATTCGCTAGATTTTCCTCTCTTTGGACTTCAAATGGATTTTTAACTAGATTTACTGTTAGTAAATTAGAAAATAATATGAGGAGTATGATACATTTAGTGTAATTGGATCCCAATTCTTTCACGCCCTTCTATAATCTTTTTGTTAACAAAAGAATTTTAATATTCTCGCAGAGTCTAACATATCATGGAAATCATAGAGATAGCCTTCATTTCGCTTTGTATATTGACATACCTTTTCAGTTATTATAAAGATAGAGAGAAAACGATGAAAAGTATGAGGTATTCCTATGATACTTTTTTAAATACCTTTTACTTATTGCTCGCTGGTATAGCCTTAGGGGGTATAGTTCACTCCATACTACCAGAAAATCTTGTTATAGCTTTCTTGGGGGAATCACAGGGATATAGAAGCATATTATTCGGCGTCGCTTTAGGATGTGTACTTCCCGGCGGTCCTTACATACGACTACCAGTTGTTGTGACCTTACTGCAACTCGGTGCAGGAATAGGCGCTGTAACAGCGCTTCTTGCAAGTTTTTCCCTGTTGTATTTACCCCAAGCGTATGCATTTTTAAATACGCGCGTCATGAAGATTCAAACTCTGGCAATAATCACGGGAGCCCTTTTCGCAGGAATAATAGCGAGTTTTATTTGTGGTTTTCTATGAGAAATAGGAGTCAAGAGCGATGGATTATATATTTAGTCATTGCATTTTATTTTGCCCTTTTAGTACTGGACAAGGGAAGATTTGAAAAGGCTCTATCATTCACCGTGGACCTATTTTTTGACGTCCTATCTCTGGTTGTTGTAGCCATGTTATTAGCAGGCTTAGTTTACAACTTCTTGCCTGAAGATATCGTTTCTAGACTCTTAGGTAAGGAAGCAGGAAAAAAAGGACTTTTATACGGCGCCCTACTTGGTACCATAACTCCGCCTAAAGGACTATTTAGATTGCCCTTATTATCAACCCTTCTTAGACAAGGCGCTACTTTAGGATCCGTGACAGCGTTAACAGCCTCTAGATCAATTGTTTTAAGTTTTCCACAAGCATATGCATTTTTCGCATTTGTAAAGCCTACTGATCCTGTCTATGGACTGGTACTTGTTTGTTTAATCTCATTGGCAACTTTTATAAGCGCAATATTCTCTGGATCTTTAGCCAATTTCTTGGACAGGATATTATTAGAAGGAGAATCTCGCGAATGAAGAACTTTTTATAGCATCTTTCCTAAATCGTGTCAATGAAAGAGGCGATGTTCTACTCAAAAGATAATGGAAGGGTAAGGTGCAAGCTTTGTGTTTTTCGATGCGAAATAGAAGAAGGAAGTAGAGGCTTTTGTAGGGTAAGAGAAAATCGAAGAGGAAAATTATACAATCTTATTTATGGAAAACTCACTAGTTTTAGCGTAGATCTTATTGAAAAGGCTCCTTGTTTTCATTTCTATCCAAACCATCGTTTTTTGATGTTAGGGAGCGTGGGATGCAATCTGGAATGCAAATTTTGCCTAACTTGGAACATCACTCAAGTCCCTCTCGAAGAAATAAGAACAGTATCATTAAATCCTGAGAAGGTTATAAGAGCCGCCTTAGAATTCGATTGCAAAGGCATTCTCTACACCCACTCTGAACCCACTCTTAACTTAGAATACTATCTGGAAATTATGCAAGACGCCAGTGATAAAGATTTACTTAATGTCTTCGCCACAAACGGCTTGATTTCAAAAGAAGCCTTCAAATACGTATCTAATTATACGGATGCCGTGATTCTTGCTCTGAAGGGGGATAACTTTTTTTACAGAGATATTTGTGGAAGTTTAGACAAAATAAAAGTCTTAGATAAAATAAAAGAACTCGCTTTATTCATAAAAGAAGAAAAAATCCATTTAGAGATCGTTTATGTTTTAATACCTAATTATCAAAAAGATTTAAGAGAGATAATCAATTTTACGATGCTTTTGGATTCTCCTCTCATCTTTCTTCGATATATTCCAAGTTACAAGATGGACAAAATAAATTCTACCCCAGAATATATGATGGAATCTGCCTTAAATTTAGGTTACGAAAGCGGATTAGAATACGTTTACTTGGAGAACATTTATTCTCATCCCGGCAAAAACACTTATTGCCCTAATTGCAAGAAATTGATTGTAAGAAGAGAAGGATATGACATTACTGATTGGAAATTGAAGGAAAGAAAATGTTACTGCGGAAAAGAAATACCACTGGTGCTCTGAAATGAATTTAAATCGAAGATATCTGCTAAGAATTGGTTCTCTCTTAGCATTCTTCTTTTTCTGGGAGTTTTTTTGCAACCTAGGCTTAGTAAATCCTCTTTTTCTTCCAGCACCCTCTAAAGTTCTGAAAACCTTTATTGGACTTTTAATGAATGGGGAATTAATTACCCATGTAGAAGTAAGTCTTTATCGAGCCTTTCTTGGTTTTTTTATAGCAGCGGTTATTGCGATACCACACGGAATTCTCATAGCATTATCTAGGAGCATTGAGGATATTTCTAATCCTATCGTGGAGTTATTCAGACCTATACCAGCTGCTGCTTTAATTCCTGTAGCAATACTATGGTTGGGGATTGGAAATGCCTCCAAAATCTTGATAATCGCTTTTGCGTGCTATTTTCCAATATTGTTAAACACCATATCAGGGGTAAGGCACGTGGATTTAACCCACATAAATGTAGCGAAATTGTTTGAGGCTTCACACAAGCAAATCGTAACGAAGATAGTTTTGCCTACCGCGACTCCTTTTATAATTACGGGTCTTAGACTATCTCTCGCGGTTTCCTTGATTTTGTTAATCATAACTGAGATGATAGGCGCTAGATCTGGCTTGGGATTCTTAATATTGGACGCAGAATATGCATTTCAAACGGAAAAAATGTTCGCTGGTATATTTACCATCGGCATGATAGGATTTATATTAAACGAAATTATGCTTGCATTAGAGAGGAGGACGACTAAATGGAGAAAAGAGATAAGAGTCTAAAAGATTTGAAAGGAATGACTCTTGAAGAGATACTAGAAACCGTGAAAAGGGTACACGGACATGTTTGTACAGCCTCTTATTTGGGGGCTAGAATGGGTATGATAGCCCTTAGAGAACTTGACATCAAAAGAAAAAGTGATTTATGCTCTTCAGTAGAGGTTTTAACTTGCGCTGCAGACGGAATAGCGAGCGCAACAAATTGTTCTTTCGGGAGTGGCAGATTGACCTTCAAGGATTATGGCAAGTTCGCTGCTATATTTTGCGATAGAAGAACTGGCAAGACTATTAGAATAAAGTGTAGAGAAGAAATCGACGAAGAGCATATAAAGTATGGAGCAGAGTTGGCAAAATTTTATGAGAAGGTGAAAAATCTTTCTGATGAAGAAGCAGAGGCATGGAGAAAGGAATTATTCGATATTGAAGATGGATTGTTAGAGAAGTGGAATAAGTTAGCGGACGATGAATTGTTCATTATTTCAGAAGTCAATGTGAGACCAGAGGACATTATGTATCCTTTGAATTCTCAATACATAACAAATGCGATAAAATGCGCCGGATGTGGAGATTTAGTGGAAAAGATAAAAACCATAGAAAAAGGGAACAAGAGATATTGTCATCCGTGCGCAGGGGAGGGAGTTTATCGAGAGGATTAATCAACTAGGCAGGAACCTGTTATCCAGCAGATCTTCTCCTGTAACGTTCTTTTCTAAAAGAGTTGGATCATAATCCCTTATCCCGTTTATCATCATGTCGTAAGTTTCCGGATCGGATCTACCAGAAGGATTTAAGGCAGGCCATGGTATCTGTTCTGCTATTTCTCTTGATAGGGAGGTATACTCAACCACAACTTCAGGGGTTTTATCAGGATTTTCATTTGCCCATGAGATTCCCTTTAAATAGGCATTTACGAACTTGCTTACTTCTTCTGGGTGTTCTTCTATAAAACTCTCTGAGAAGAATATCACGCTAATGGGACCCCCCTTAGGAAAGACGTCTCCTGGAGTAAGGAGTACTGTAACATTTTCTTTGACAAGAGGATAGAAGTGGGGAAAGATAAAAGCAGCATCAACATCCCCTCTTAACAATACCTGAACCATATTTTGAATGGGAACCTGTACTAAGGTTACGTCTTTTTTAGGATCAATACCGTGTTTTTTAAGTGCAATCCTTAAGGTAAGGTCTAATGTGGTGCCAAATCTATGGACAGCAATCTTTTTACCTCTTAAATCTTCAATGCTATTTATGTTTGATTTTTTTAGTGCAACAAGACGATCTCCTGATTCTTCTTTCGTCTCTATGGCTCCAACCGCAACTATCTTAAGAGGAACACCTTTTGACACTGCTATAATAATAGATGGCACAGAGCCTATTGCACCGCCATCAACCTGTTTTGAAATAGCTGCCTCAACAACTCTTGATCCACCCCTGAATGGCTCCCATGAGATGTTCAATCCCTCTTCTTTAAAGTAGTCATTGTACATTGCAAACGTTTCTTGATCGGCGGTTCCTACTAAATAGCCCATTCTTATTACAGGTTTTTCTTCGACTTTAGGCTTGGAAACACAACCCAGTAATAGAATTAAAACGAAAACAAATATAAGAGATATTTTCTTTATTTCCACGTCTAACCCACAGGAATCTTACTAAAAAAGGTACTTAACCTTTATGAAGAGCAGGATCAATATGTCCAAGATAAGTATAGAAAACTTAACCAAGGTATTTCGTTTAGATAACTCTGATTTATTGGTTTTAAAAAACTTGCACCTTGATGTAAGAGACGGCGAGTTTTTGGGAATCGTGGGACCAAGCGGATGCGGAAAGACGACTCTCCTAAACATAATCGCCGGCTTAGAAAAGCCAACTCAGGGAGTAGTAAAAATAAACGGGAAAGACATCGAGGGACCAGGTCTTGACAGAGGTATGCTTTTTCAAGGTTATGCCCTATTACCATGGAGAACTGTAATAAAAAATATTGAATTGGGACTAGAAATAAGAGGCATTGACAAAAAGGAAAGAGAAATTATTGCGAGGTATTACATCGAACTCGTCGGGTTAGAGGGCTTCGAGGAGATGTATCCGCATGATCTCTCTGGGGGAATGATGCAGAGAGTAGCGCTGGCAAGAGCCCTTTCTAACGATCCAGATGTACTCTTGATGGACGAGCCTTTCGCTTCTGTAGATGCTCTTACAGGCGAGAATCTACAAAATGAGTTGCTTAGGATATGGAATAAGACAAAAAAGACAATCGTCTACGTGACACACAACATAGACGAAGCCATATATTTATCTGATAGAGTAGCGGTGATGTCTTCCAGACCTGCTAGAATAAAAAGAATAATAGAAATAGAATTTCCAAGACCACGAGATGAGGTAAAGACGAGTCCTAAGTTTCCAGAAATACGTCAGGAAATTTGGAATCTTTTAAAGAAAGAGGTTAGGGAGAAAGAAATAGAAGATTTGACGTCGAGAGAGAGGATTCCATGAAATTCAAATCATTGAGAAGCCTTTTTCCAATCGTAGACAAGTTCCTTTACTTTGATGCCGCTTCTCTGTCTCCTTATTGCTATCCAGTTATCGATTCCGTGAGAAAATTCGAATTTGAACGGACTAATTATGGATCTTTATGTTTCGATAAGTGGTCTGAAGAAATAGAAAAGTGTAGGACACTAGCCTCTAAAATTTGCGATGCGAAAGAATCCGAAATAGCATTCATAAAGAATACTTCTGAGGGCGTAAATCTTGTGGCTTTGATATTACAGTGGGAAAAAGGCGATAATGTTGTCGTTAGCGACCTAGATTTTCCCACAAACATATATCCTTTTCTAAATCTTCGTAAGAAAGGCGTCGAAATAAAATACGTGAAGAATCTTGAGGGGAAAGTACTAACAGAAGAGGTGGAAAACGAAATTGATGAACGCACAAAGTTGGTCTCTATAAGCTCGGTAATGTATGGCAACGGTTTCAGAGTAGATTTAGAGGACATAGGAAAGATCTGCAATGAGAAAGATGTTTTATTTCATGTTGACGCTACTCAATCACTCGGAGTTTTTGAAATGGATGTTAAGAGTTACAAAATAGATTTTTTATCTGCAGCAGGGTACAAATGGCTTCTTTCTCCATTAGGATCAGGAATTTTTTATATAAGGGAAGAATTAATTGACGACCCACCAATTTTAGGCTGGTTATCTGTTAAAGATTACAAAGCCTTGGATGTATATAGATATAAGATTAAGGACTCCGCATCTAGGTTTGAGATAGGAAATATGGATCTTTCCGCGATTTTTGGTATGAAATCTGCCTTGGAACTTATATTCTCCATAGGAATTAAGCGAATTCAAGAAAGAGTACTGGAGTTGTCTACTCTACTCTTAGATGGACTCGAAAACTTCGATATAATAAGTCTTTTTGAAAGAAAAAATAGATCAGGGATTGTTTCCATTAAGAAAAACAACATAGATGAAAAAAATCTTATAAATAACGGTGTTGTAGCATCTGTTCGAGAGTACATAAGGTTTTCACCCCATATATACAACAACGAGGAAGATGTTTCTAAATTACTTGATATATTGAAAAGTATAAGTTAAGGTAGTTCTAGGTGTAATCATGCATTATCATGACGCTTATCTTGATGTAAGAAAGCCGAGAGTAACCTTCGATGATATTGCTGGAATAGAAGAAGTAAAAGAAAAAATTAGGGACATGGTTTGCATTCCTTTTAAGCACACGAAGACCTTTAGCAAATTAAACCTCATGAAACCTACCGGAGTTTTGCTCTGGGGACCTTTGGGAACAGGGAAGTCTGTTCTAGCGGAGGCCTCCGCTAATGAGGCAGGAGTTAACTACGTTTATCTCAGGGGTAGAGAGGTGACTGATGTTACAGAGGCTATTTCTAAGGCTTTTGAACTAGCAAGAAAAAATAAACCATGTGTTCTGCATATTAGTGATTTGGATTGGATTACACCTAGACCGAACTGTTCCTATGAATGGTATGACAATGATGAAAGGGGTAAACCTGATAAGTTGGCTTCTAGAGAAATCGCTGAGATAATATTTGAGGGCATAGATTCACTAAAAGAAGATCCAGAGATAGTAATAGTAGGTTCAGGATATAGGCTGGACGTAATTGATATGGCGATTGTTAGGAGAGGAAGATTGGAGAAAAAGATCTACGTTCCCGCTCCTAATGAGAAGGACAGATTAAAGATCCTTAAAAAGTTTACAAAGGACTATCCTCTTGCGAGAGATATCGTTCTTGAAGAAATAGCCAGAAAAACAGATAACTTTGTAGGATGGGATCTTGAAGCATTATGTAGAGAAGCCGCGCTGATTGCCATAAAGGAAAAAGGCAATTCTTTAGATGAGATATCGATGAAAAATTTTTTGGATGCCATACCTAAAATAAAGCCTTGGATGACCCCAGCAATAAAAAAGAAGTACGAAGAGATACTGAATAATGACTGTATGCACAAGTATTTCTTTTGATTCCCAATCTCGTATAAAATAATTAATCCCTAATAAAATAAAAAGGCTCTAAACAATCCTCGCATTGATCATCAATTAATTTTTCTTTCAACGTAATATCTCCGCACTTTTTGCATCTTTTTACGTTGAGAGGCTCCTCCTCCATCTTTAGGATTAATTCTACTTCTTTCACATCGAAAAGATCCTCATAACTTTTTTTCTCGATGTAATCAACTATCTTTTTTCCATTTCTAAAGAGTAGTTCCAATTCCCATTTTTTCTCCTCTTCATCCATTTCTGACAATCTTTCACGAATTAACTGCGCTTTTCTACCGTATTCAAGACTCCTCTCTACTATATCATCTTTTATTTTTATCCTGATGGATCTTCCGTCTTTTTCTCTACTGAATACACATGCATATTTCCCGATATCTCTAAAAATCAAGTTCGTCTTTCCAAATGTAGCGCCAACAATCCACTGTATTCCGTCTACCATGCAGTTTCTTATCTCGGGAATTGCGATAATCCTTTCTTTTTCGGTCTCGACATCCAAAAGTTTTAGAGCATAGTTAGACATCTTGATACCAAGAACAGACATGGGACAGATGTGTCCGTGAAACTCTTTGAAATCCATAAACATCACTGGTGGGATTATGGTCCTTAATGATATTGAAGTTTATGTAAGAGAAAAGATCTTTGAACTTAGTCCAAAAGAAAAGAATTACTTATTTATCCTGTGTTTTTTCGGATATAGGGGCGGAACACTTGATGAAATTAAATTACTAGCGGATAAGTTTAACGCTGAAAAGACAGAGAAGTTAGAAGAACTCATTGAAAACTTCGAATACAGATCAGGGGAAAAGAAGATATCCTATGTCAGGATAAAGCCCGAGTTCTACAGGAGTGTTAGGAGTGTCCTCTTTGAAGGAGAAGATCCTCCAGTACTATGATTCTAGAGCAGAAGGATACCATGATCTTGATGCCTCGTCTATTTTAGGCGAGGTGAGAAGTGAAGGTCTCCATGAGCATTTAAAAATCATGAATCTCTCTAAAAAGGACCGCGTTTTGGATGTTGGATGCGGTACAGGGAGGTTTCTTAGAGAATTATCTAGGAGATCGTATTTTGCGTGCGGATTAGACTTCTCAGCCGAGATGTTGCATAAAGTGAATTCTCCATGCTTTCTCGTTAGAGGCGACGCAGAATACATACCTTTTAAAGATAACAGTTTTGATATTGTTAATTCTACAGGTCTAACTGCCATATTTAAATCCTCTAAGATGATCGAGGAGATGATCAGAGTCTCAAATAACCTTGCAATCATATCTTTTCCCAAAATCGAGTCTTTCAACGGTTATTTATTCAGGATTTTTAAGTTATTCGGGAGAAACAGTTCTTTATTCGATGTTTGGTATTCTGAAAAAGAAATAAGAGATATATTTAACGAAATAGGTTTTGAATATGATATGGATAGGCTAGGATATGAGTACTTCCCTCAAAAACTCTCTAAGTCTTTGTTTGGGATATGGGTAAAGATTCACCGATTTTTGAGAAAGATCTTCCCTTTAGATTTTTTTACATCCAGATACGTTGTCTTAGTGCATAAAAACAGGGGGCATAGGGAGCTAGGATGAGGGGGTGGCAAAAGAGATGAGGAATGGTAGGTTTCCTGGCTCCCGAAGTTATTACAAATGTACTTATTTATGTAAATTTTCCAGAATTAGACCTTATTTAACCCAAATTAGTTCCAAATCTACAAACACAAAATTTTTCAATTTGCAGAGTAACTGAGAGACATGAGCATTAAAATTGCAACTTATAATGTCAATTCAATAAGATCCCGCCTTCATATTGTAATACCTTGGCTGAAGAGAAACAAGCCAGATTTTTTTTGCATGCAGGAAACGAGAGTTGAAGACAGAAAGTTCCCAGAAGGGGATTTTCGTAGAATTGGCTACCATATTATTTTCAGCGGGAATAAGGGTCGAAACGGTGTGGCAATAGCATCTCTTGAAGAACCCGAAGATGTAATTTTTGGTCTAGATACAGAACCTAGAGACAGAGATAGACTGATTAAAGGAAAATTTTCCGGTATTACGATTGTAAACACATATGTACCCCAGGGTTTTAAAATAGAAAGCCCAAGGTATGAGTATAAACTCGAATGGTTTAACAGATTGAAGAATTTTTTTGAAAGGAACATCACGATGGAGGAATATGTAGCGTGGTGCGGCGACATAAATGTTGCGCCGGAAGAAATAGACGTTCACAATCCAAAAAATCTAAAAAATCATGTCTGTTTTCATGAAAAAGCAAGATTTGAATTTGAAATGGTAAAATCAATAGGATTTGAGGACATTTTCAGAAAACATCATCCTAAAGAACCTAAACAGTACACTTTTTTTGACTACAGGGTAAAAGATGCTGTTGCGAGAAAAATCGGGTGGAGGGTCGATCTCATACTCGCATCTCCACCTCTTGCTGAAAAATCTGTTGACTGCTACATAGATATTCAACCGAGGCTTGAGACGAGACCATCGGATCATACAGTTATGGTTGCTGAATTTTAAAGTTGATTACAATGGAAAAGAAAGAAGTTCTAGAGTCGTTTGCCTTTTATTCAAGAAAAAAAGTGAAGGGAAATTCTATCGGTATAGTACTTTTGGATATTTTTTATTGAAACTTTCGATATCGGCTTTTTAATTTCTCCATCACATACAAGAGATTGTAATTCCAATAGTATTATTGGTGGTCAGGAAAATAAAATAATCGGAGATTAAGATGAAAACGGAAACAAAAATATTAATATTTTTATTGTTTCTCCCCCCTGCTTTAGGGGAACTTATTACAGGTTCTTCTCCGCCTTTGCTGTTTTTTAATCCTATTGGCTTATTATTTTTGGTACTCTTGTATGGGTGCGGAACCCTGCTTATCAGAGAAGCAAAGGTGAGGTGGAAGTTACAATGGAGTGTTATTTTTTTGGCAGTAGCGTACGGCATTCTAGAAGAGGGTACATTAGTACAGTCTTTTTTCAATCCAGGTCATGAAGATTTAGGCGTTTTGTCTATGTATGGAGTGTATTTTGGGGTTCAATTGCCTTGGGCTATTATGCTTATACTCTTCCATGCGACGATGAGCACTTTAATCCCCATTGCAATTACCGAATTGACCTGGCCAGAATACAGAGATGTGCCTATACTGAAAAAACGAGGCATAATTCTATCTTTTATTGGAATTATCCTTTTTGCAATATTTTGGACGGTGTTTGTCGTCTCTGAAGGCATTTATGAGAAGGTTAATTATCACCCAGATCCTTCATTAATTGCCGGGAGTTGCTTTGTCGTAATCTTGTTAATATGGTTAGCATATAAATACAAAAACACTCGAATTTCTACGAGTAGAATACCTGTTTTCTCTCCTTTTGTTTTTGTTATTGCTGCCTTTCTTTTTCAGGCACTGAACTTGTTTACTCCGTCTATTCTTGCAGAATTCAAAGTTGCAGGAATTATAACTATTGCAGTGCAATTCATTCTGATTGTATTTGTATTACTGTTTCTGGTTTATCAGATATATCACATAAATATAACAAAGCGGCACATCGTTTCCTTAATTTCTGGTTCAATCCTGTTTTTCATACTTTTAACACCGGTTAACGAATTTGTTGAAGGCGTAAACCCTGATCCAGCACAGGGAATGTTTGCTGTTGGCATAATAAGTTTAATTTTGTTAATTATTTGGAGGAGAAATGTTTTGAAAAATGAAAGCAGTTAATCTAAAAAAATTATGGGATAAATATGATCGAAAACTGATTAAAACTATCGGTCTTGGGATTTTTAAGAGTGGGGTAAAAAAAGAGATTTTTTGTAATTTTATTTGATTTTATAATATTAAAAAAAGCCCCTTTTTAACCATTTTAATTAAAATTAATAAATAACTGAGTTATTCACAAAAAATCACCAATATGCACAATAGATATATATTAAATAAAATCCCAGAGGAATATGTCTCGCTTTACTGTATCATTGGATGATCCTACGGATGAAATGCTTGATTATCTTTTAAAAAAGTATGGAGGATCCAAATCAGAAATCATTAGGAAGGCTATCAAATGTTTCTTTGAAAGAGACTCTCAAAAGGAGAGAATAGATGAAACAACTCTAAAATTCTATCTAGATCACCTTAAAAGCGAGGAACATCTCCTTTTTGACATCTCCTTCTGGAGAATCTTTACCCATCTCCTGCAAAATGCCCCTGAGGAATGCTGGAAAAGAATCAGGGAAGTTGGGTATGATCACGGAGAACAGTACAAAGATAAAATCGATTCTGCCTATGAGTTTCTCAGAGTGTTGGAAATGTCAAATTGGTTACACATTCATGTTGATAGAAAAGGAAAATACACGCTAATACCGAGAAATATTGAGAGTATGGATCTTATCAAAACCTTTCTCGAAACCGTATTCGAAAGAATTGAAATTCCTATAAAGATCGAGGAAGGCGTTGGGAAACTGAGGGTCTTAGAGATATAAGATTAAAAAAATTATGAGAGATCTTGTGAAGATTGCACCAATATATTAAAAACGGTTAATAGTACATTTTTTTGTGAAAAAAAGATAAAATATCTCCTTTTTCACCGAGAAAACTTAATATATCCCTTTGTTTAAGATATAATTAGGGGAGGTGAGAATATTGTTTAAAAAAATTCTTGTACCATTAGACGGTTCAGACTTAGCCGAGAAAATAATTCCTTTCGTTGAAGACCTTTGTAAGAACTACGAGTCAGAAGTAACTCTTTTGAGAGTTATTCATACTACAGATGTTGAACCAGCAGCCCTTAATGATGTCTTAGAATATATGGCAAAAGAGGCGAAAGCGTATCTCTCCAAAGTAGAGGAAACTCTAAAGGCGAAGGGCATTAAGACAGGTTCAGTTGTATTGGCAGGAGAAATAGCCGACAGCATCATCGCATACGCTGAGAAGGGAAAATTTGAGCTCGTAGCCATGACCACCCACGGAAAGGGCGGAGTACCCAGGTGGCATCTTGGCAGTGTTGCCGAAACTGTACTCGAATCCGTAGATGTACCAATCCTAGTGGAGAGATCTTTTAGACCAAAGTTGCCCCACATAGACGAGCAGGAAGTTTACGCAGTAGCTTAGGAGGAGAAGCAATTTGGTCTTAAAGATTATAAACAGAAAGGAGGTGAAAAGGGTGGTTTATCTTTACGAAAAAGATGTCACTCTTAGAGAAGGAACAAAGGTAAAGCTAAGAGAATTGACCAAAGAAGATAGGCTTCAACTTCTTGATTTATTCGCAAATATATCGGCAGAAGATGCCAAATTTCTGAAAGAGAATGTCAAAGATAAGAAAGTCATTGAAAGATGGATAGAAGAACTTGATTATACGAAAACTCTTCCCATAGTTGCTGATCATGAAGGAAGCGGAAGACTCATCGGAGATGCTGTGATAGACTTGAGGGTTGATCCCAGATCAAAACACGTGGGAAAGGTAAGCGTTACTGTACATAAAGATTATAGGGGACGAGGGCTAGGCAGCGAACTTATGAAGTTCCTTGCTGAAATAGCAGAAAAGCAACTTAAACTTCTTATTCTTCATGCTGAAGTTCCTGCACCAGATATTAGAGCTTTAATGGGGTTCCAGAGCTTTGGCTTCCGAGAAGAGGGTACGCTTAAAAAACGTTTGATGACGGATGATGGTTATGTACATGGCATTATAGTGATGTCAAAAGAATTGAATCCGGAGATACCAGAAATGGAAGTCTTGGAAGAGTTATGGTAAACTCTTCCCTCTATTTTTTGACCATACAGAGAATGCAAGTAAATTTGGGAGAAATAAAAATGAAAAAGAGAGAAAAAATAATAAAAATCTTGAGCAAGGGAAATACAGCGTTGACACCCGAACTCATAGCAATAAAACTCAAAGATTCTCCAGAAAACGTCAAAAAAATACTTGAAGATCTGGTTAGAGAAGGCGTCGCAATCAAATCTTATAGAGCCATTGTTATGGGAAAATCGATTTATGGATATACAATTCGTAATGTTAATCCTTTTTAGGTGGTATGGAAAATATACAAGAATATTCTAACACCGATAGATGGATCTGTATCATCTATGAAATCCGCAGAACGCGCAATCGATATAGCCAAAAAATTAGGAGAAAAAATAACCGCCCTTTACGTTGTTGACACCGGTTGTGCAAAATTAATTTCTGCAATAGAAGGATTTGAACACCTTGAAGAGGAATCCTTAACTCTTGGTTTGGAGAAAAAAGGAGAAAAGAACCTAGAAAAAATTGAAGATATCGCTAAGAAAGAGGGTTTAGAATTTAAAAAAGTTATAAAGAAAGGCGATCCAGCAGAAGAAATAGTAAAACTATCCAGAGAAATTAATTCGGACTTAATCGTAATGGGAAGTGTTGGAGCTAGATTGAATATCTTGGGCTCTGTATCTGAGAAAGTGGTAAAAAATGCAGATTGTTCTGTCCTCGTCGTTAGATAAAAAAATGTTTAGGTGGAATAATTGTGTTTAAAAATATTTTAGTTCCAACAGATGGATCTGCACCTTCGATAAAAGCAGCAAAAGCTGCTATAGGCATGGCTAAAGAATGGGGAGGAAAAATAACCGCGGTTTTTGTAGCCGATATTCACGTCCTAACATGGATACCAGCTTTTAAGCACTATAAAAAAATTGCGAGCAACGTCTTAATCCAGGATATTAAAAAACATGGAGAGGAACATTTGAGAAAAATTGAGGAAATGGCCAGAAAGGAGGGAATAAATTTTAATCAGGTCATTAGAGAGGGTCACCCAGATATCGAGATAGTAAAGGTTGCGGAAGAAATTAATTCAGATGTTATTGTGATAGGTAGCGTCGGAGGAGGTCGCGCCTCAACGCTGAAAAGACTCTTAGGAAGCGTATCTGCAAAGGTAGTAGAAGAGGCTAAGTGTCCAGTTCTCGTATATAGATAAACGTTTATAAATTTTTGAAAAACAGCCTATTACGATTATTTATTCTTCATGATGTGAAAATTGCACCGTTTTTATTCGAAAAGTGTTTTTTTATATAAAAGGTTTTATTCTGTTCTTTTTTCACCGAAAAAAGCTTAAATACATTAAAATAGATTTATTTATAGGTAGTGAGAAAATTGGAGGTTTGTAAATTTTGTAAATCTGAAGTAAAAACTCTGCAAACCTCAAAAGTATGTCTCTATCACGGAATACTCGGTAGTGAAGAGATCGTCGTAGTCTCATCTGAAACGTTTAAAAGGCTAGTTAAGAGCACTATTTAATTTTTTAGCAACCTAGGGTAAGCGAAAAATACTTTTTACCACGCATAGAAAGAAACTGGTTTATTGTGGTTTGTGAATGGTTACAAGAACAATGCTATTTACTTCCCAAATATGGGATGGCCATGCTATACAAAAACGCCTTTTAAGCGGAGTATTTCGGTAGAGAAAAAGAGGTGGTTGCCATGGAGATTTCTGTATCCTTAAAGTTTAAAGAAGGTGGGACAATACCGGTTGAACATACATGCGATGGCCAGGATTATTCTCCAGCTATATCCTGGGGAGAAGTTCCGGCGGGAACCAAAAGCATTGCTCTGATTATGGACGATCCCGATGCTCCCATGAGAACATTCACCCACTGGGTTGTATACAACATACCGCCAGATAAAAGGGAACTTCCCGAAAGGTTAGAAAAAAAAGAAATTTTGCCGGATGGAATCCTGCAAGGAATTAATGACTTTGGAAAGATAGGCTATACCGGTCCCTGCTCTCCACCAGGAATAGGAAATATCGGAAAAAAACCTCATAGGTACTTCTTTAAAATATATGCCTTGGATGAAAAATTGGATTTACCGAGCAAAGCAACCAAGTCTCAGCTAGAAAAAGCTATGGAAGGGCATATACTGGCAAAGAGAGAGATTATAGGCGAATACAGTAGATAAAAAATGTAAGTTATTGATTTGAGTTGTTAGATAAGTGGAAGAGGAATAGAAAGCCTCTTTGTATAAAAGGGCTGATGATGCTACATTGAAAAAGTGAAAGCGGGCCTTGCGTGGCCCGAGAATATTTAAAAAAAGAGGTGATTGGATATGAACAAAAGATAAACTTTGGATGAATGGCTTTTTAGGATTCCTATCGCGATTATTAATCCTTCGCATGTGAAAATTGCACCGTTTTTATTCAATAAGTGTTTTTTTATGAAAAAACTTTTATTCTATGCTCTTTTCACCGAGAAAAGCTTAAATACGTCTATTTTTCTTATTTTAATATAGAGAGTGAATTAAAAAAAACAAAGATTTGATAAAGGGGGGATATGGAGTATGAAGACGTATACTCTTGATGAAATTAAGAAATGGCAGGACAAGATGGTTAAAGAGGGTAAAATTGAGGACTGGGAGGTGGACCACGAAAGGGGAATAGAGGCCACCCAGAATAGGATCAGAAGGTTAATTTTGGAATTCCTCAGATCTGGTCAGACTCTTGATCAAATCAAAGAACATTTCAATCTAAGCATGAAGATGGCAAAGTATCACATGGATTTTCTCGAGATGGCTTTGTTTGTCGAAGAGAAGCAGGCTGGCGATAAAACACTATATGTATTAACGCCCCGCGGTTATGGATTTTGTAGTTGCTTAAAATCTATTTATGGACGCTAAATTGATTAGAATTTTCAAATTTACACGTTAGATACAAATAAAATAATGGTTTATAAGAGAACTAGCTAAGGGTTATGGAATATAAAATGGGTATTTGGGATATTTTCTATTCTGAAATTAATAGGATACGTGATAAAAAGGAATCAAAAGAAAAGATGGAAAAAGATATTAAAAAACTCCTTTACAAACTAATTCACCGTTTTTCTATTGATATAGAACAGTATAATCAATTCATGTACATTTCGCCTAGGATTGGGGTTTCAACCATTACTGTAGAGGGAGATTTTTACAACAAATATCGAGAAGATTTTTTGAGTATTAGCGTAGAAGTCGAGCCGTATATACCTGAAGACCTTTTTGACAAACTTAAAAAAATTTGCCTAATTTTGCAAGCATGTAAAAGTTATATACATTGTTATGGAGCTATTGATGAATTGAAAAATTGTGGGGAAGAGGTAAGACAACTTGCATTAGAAATTATGAGCGAACTCAAGAAGGAATTTAAATAATTATTATTATAGTTTAATAGAAACATCATCATTTTCATTAGACATCTTCAAATGTTTATAAACTTTCATCTTTGATCTTTATTTTATCTTTAAAGACCAGCTTATAATGATAATTTATTCTTCATGATGTGAAAATTGCACCGTTTCTATTC
>CAYFZR010000023.1:0-4165 GCA_964347835.1 uncultured archaeon | reverse complement strand
ATCTCGTATGGAGCATTCAATTTCACCCCACATTCTGGACATTCGAACTTTATCATGTTTGTTACCTCCATCCATTAATACAATACTTTTTTATGGTTTCAAAAGCGTTTTTATCTCTTTGTTACTATATCCTTACCCTTTATCTCAAAGATTAGGGTCTTACCTGCTAAGGGATGGTTAACTAACGTCTCCATATTCCACAGTCATGTTTTCACCTCATTGGTAAAAACCCCAATTTTGGTCTATTTTTGTTAAAAATCTCAAATTATATAAATTTTACGGAAAATTGGTTAAAAATGAGTTTCTAATGTTTTTTTCTAATGTAGATGAATCTATTTTCTTGAAATGTTTAGTTTTCGAATTTATGTAGTTGTTTTCTAATGTAAATAAGTCTCTTTTCTTGAAATCTCTAACTTACGAGTTTATGTAGTTTAGAGTAGCTATAAAAAGATAAAATGTAATCGCTTATCCTTCAAAGTTATCAAGTCCCTCAAAATAAAAGAACAAATTAGAACGTTATAAGGTGATTTTCTATCTAAATAATTGAGTACCCTAAGATTAAATTATCTTGGAGCAACACCTCTTGGATCCCATACCAACACAATGTCTTCGAGACCAAACTCTTTCTTAAGCCTTTCTATTAACTCTTCGCAGTAAGCAATTATCTCTGAATAATCTTTTGGGCTTATAGATTCGCTTTGATACAAATCAGTAAGATACATTTCCACAAGACTGTCTATTTGATCAACAAACATACGAATGGTTGATTCATGACGTTCCATGTTTCTATACGTCTCATACCACTTCGTGACCATCGTTTTTATCTTTAGTAACTCTTCGTCCATAAAAACCATCAACGATTTAAAGTTTAAAAAAGTTATCGTTGCTGTAATAAAAAAGGTGGAAATTTTTAAAGGTGGAGATGCACTATGATTTATCTGAGATATGGCAGGGTTCGCTACCGTTTTTAAAGAATTGGATGACCAAAGTCTAAAACAACCCCCGATAATAATTCAAAGATTAGATTTTACACTTGAGATACTCGACCAAATTATCTCAATATTTCGACATCCTTCAGATGTCATTCACTGTAATTCTCTTATGATAGGCTAGTTCCAAAGATGGAACTTCAATGTCTCAAATGCAATCTAGTTATAATACCCAATCTGATTGTAAAAAGCTCAAAAAGAGTGTATAAATGAGTTTACTCTTTACTTTTGTTAATTATGCAGGAAGCTCCTTATCTGCTAAATTTTTTCTCAATCTCTGATCTATAAAGAGTATTCATCGCACAGAAAGGTATGATCCTACCATCTGGAACAGCGTAATGAATTATGCATCGCTTTAATCTCTCTATATCCATATTATACAGGTCCTGAAAGTGCATTGCTCCCAATAGAAGCGTCTTTGAATGAAAATCTCCTAGTGCGTCGTATGAATTTTTAGTAAGGTTTCCCAATAATAATTTTCTAATCGGTATTTTTTCAGGTGTTTGGCCTTCATCGATAAACTTGATGAGATCCTTAACTTTGATTAAACACTTCGCTTTTTCAAGTCTATTTTCCTTCATACTCTCATAAAGGTTCTCGAAGAAAGTGAATAGGCCTTCTACATCGATAAACCTAGTTATGGGGATTAATCTATCCCCCTCTACAAAGACATACGTTGCCATACCACAATGCGGATGTGCGGTTAATTCTACCCGCGGTACTTCGGATATACTTTCTACGAAATGCGAAAACGGTATTACTGAAGGAACAGGATACCAATCTTCTTTTTTTATCTGTCCGTTCGTCTGTATTTCTACTTCCCTAATGAAATCAGGGATGGTGATTCTATTTTCCTTGAGATGGCTCTGGTCTATTCTTCCGGTAAAAGAGACCGGTTGTACGTTCACGCCTCTTATCACATCCATATTCTTAACGGCAAACCTTATTATACTGCCTACCTGTTCGTCATTAACTCCCTTTACAAGCGTGGGTACGAGTACAACCCCTAATCCTGCTCGCCTACAATTCTCGATCGCCTTTAGCTTAACAGATAAAAGATTTTTATCTCTCATAATTAGATGTGGTTCCTCTGTAACTCCATCAAATTGGAGATAGATGGTATTCAATCCGGCATCTGAGAGTTCTTTAGCAAAACCAGAGTTTTGAGCCAGTCTTATACCATTACTTGCTATCTGAATATGTTTGAATCCAAGATCTTTTGCGAGCTTGACTAATTCTACAATATCATCTCTTACTGTTGGTTCTCCTCCAGAGTACTGTATAGCCGGAGTGGGCGCAGGTCTGTTTGCACGGAGATTCTCGAGCATCTGTTTGATCTGTTCAAAATTCGGCTCGTATACATAACCGGTAGAATTAGAATCTGCAAAACATAAGGGACATCTAAGGTTGCATCGATTTGTTACATCGATCAATCCAAGAACTGTATGAGATTTGTGGACTGAGCAAAGACCGCAGTCGTATGGACAGCCTTTATTCACATTTATGATAGGATTTTCAACTTTATTTTCATGTGCATAATACTCAGAAGCCTTTTTGAAGAGATGAGCATCCGACCAATATGTATCGTTGAATTCACCATGCTCAGAACATTTTTTCTTTATTATTACCCTATCTCCATTTTCTTCGTAGACTTCGGCTGAAATTATTTTAAGGCAAATAGGACAAAGACTTTGTGTCTCAAACTCGGCCATAAAGCTCACTCCTTATTTCTTGCATGTGCCCGATTTAAAGCTCAAAATCTAGCTACCTCATCCTCTTTTTCTATTTTAGGATTTTATTCTCCTTTTTCACAGTTCTTGGAGCTTTAAACACAAATTTGTGATCCTGAGAGTGTCCATGATCGTAGAGAAGTCACTAGAAAAAATCCTCCATACTCCTCTTAAAATCCTTTTTGGACGCAAATAAAAGTTTTTGGAAGCTTTAACCAGTATTTCTTCCAATTCTTCAGGTTTCAAATATTTAGTGCCCATAACTGCATGAAAACCATCGTAAAACTCGAAATTATCACTAGTTATTTGTTCTTTTACTTTTTCATATAGAACTGTCCCTGGATAAGGAGTTAAAATCGAGAACTGAGCAATATCTGGATCAAGATCCTTTGCAAAATCTATAGTGTTTTCAATCATTTTTTCGTCTTCTTCGGGATTTCCAATGATAAAACTTGCCCAAATTTCTATATTATTATTTCTAAGTATTTTAAATGCCTTATAAATTTGAGCGACATCTATTTTTTTACCGTAGTCATCTAAGACTTTTTGACTGGCGCTTTCCACGCCTATAAATACGATTGTACATCCCGTTTCTGCCATTCTCTTGATCATTATTGGATTTTCCACGATAGTATCAACTCTCGATTCACATCCCCAGAAAATTTCAAGCCCCCTATTCTTAATTTCTTCACATATTTCCATAACTCTACTTGGATTTAAGGTAAAATTATCGTCGACAAAGCTAATCCTGTCGAAACCAAATTTTTTCTGTATTTCCTGCATCTCGTCTATGACGTTTCTTGGAGATCTAGCTCTCCATCTTCTGCCAGAAATTTTTGGGGTTGCGCAGAAAGAACACGAGAAAGGACAACCTCTACTTGAAACAGCGGTAGTCAGCCGCTTGGTATACTCCTTTATTTTCAGTAAATGGCGCGCTGGAAAGGGTATTTCGTCCAAATTTTCTATAAAATCCCGGTCTTTATTCCGTACATATTTGTTACGCTCAAAATATGAAATTCCCTTCACAGACTTTAATTCTCTTTTTTCTTCCAATGCTTCCAAAAGCTCAAGAAAGGTGTATTCGCCTTCTCCTCTTACAACAAAATCCACTACGCCAGTTTTTAGTACTTGCTCATCCATAAATGTGACGTGAGGACCCCCCATAACAATCGGAATTTCAGAATCCATCGATTTTATGCGGTTAGCCAGTTCAATAGATTTTTTGGCCGTTGGGGTTAGTGTAGAAATTCCTATAACGTCATAGTTATTCGTTCCATTAATCTTCTCATTCCCTAAGTTTAAGTCGGTGATATGGACAGTAATTTCATTTTCCTCTAAAATAGCCGCGATATAAGCTAGACCTAGAGGTGGCACTTTAAACCCCAATTCCTGATATACCCCTGGAAAAGGGGAATTTATCAAATGAGCTCTCAATCTTACCCCCCA
>CAYFZR010000022.1:0-12652 GCA_964347835.1 uncultured archaeon | reverse complement strand
ATAGGACAGGGTATAACTGCTGCTGGAGGGATAGGAGCAGCGGCAAAAGAACCAGGAACAATGGGAAAGAGTTTAGTCTTGTCAGTAATGTCCGAGACCTTCGCGATATTCGGCTTGTTAATAGCCATACTTATAATGTATGGTGTTGGATTATTTGCATAGGAGAGATACTGATGAGGGCAAACATTGCGGCAATTGCAGCGATTACACTTGCTTTGTTGACTTTCTTAATCTCGTATAATTTGTTTGAAAAAAGCGTAGCAAGAATGACTAATTCACTTCTTTTGGCTATTATTGCCATGTTGGTAGGATTTTTTGTACTTCTACCCGTTCAGATTCGAAGGGTAGAGACCATATTAGAAAGAACAGAGGTAGAATTAGGAGAATCGGGAAAATTGTTGCTTACATCCATAGCAACTGGCGCAAATGATTTGGAAAGTCTTGAGATAGTTACAGGACTTCCTGAATCGATTATTTCAAATAGGGTCAGAATGTTAGAGATACTAGGGTTAGTAGAAACTAAGAATGGTGAGATATTATTATCGAAGTACGGAAACGAATACTTTGAGACGATTAAAAGTTTAGAGGGAGGAGTATGGAAAAAATTCAAGAAATATCATTAGGTGAATGTCGCGAATTAAAAGATGGCAAGGTTGACATACCTACCCATATGCTTGACAGATTGAATCTAAGAGATGGGGATAGACTTGTCGTAATTTTCATACCAGAAAGAAACCAGCTGAGAGTAATGAAAGTGGAAGAAGAACTACAAAAGTTAACTGTATCATGCAAGGATATATACGAGACCACTTCTGGTATTACACAAAAATTAGTGAAAGCCAAGGTAAATATTGTTCATACCACTGGTTTCTGTTTTGTAGAGGGAAAATGCATATGGGAAGGCTTCTTATCTGAGACAGAAGAAGGCACCTTGGAGAACATGATAAACGAAATCAGGAAAATGGAGAACGTTTATAACGTAGATTTAAAAAAAGTATGAAGAATTAGGAATGCGAAAATTTTAATACCAATGAAGTTACCGATATACTGCCAAAATAGATTCAAGGAAGGATGAGGGACTTAATGGAAGGCAAATCTAAATTCATTATCTCCTGTGACTTTTGCAAAAAAGAGACAGATAAAATCGTTGAATGTTATATGTGTGGAAAACTAACCTGTTTAGATTGCGAAAGAATACTAGCCGGACATTATTCTGACGGAAGACCCTTTGCACATATAGTGTGTCCTGCTTGCAAGGTAGAGGCAGCATATCCTAGATTTAGGGTTTACGAAGAAAAAGAGGAAAGTGAGGAAAAAAAAGAGAAATAATTATTCAAGAATCATTCTTTACTAAACTCTTTTATTACGACATAGATATTCGCAAAAAAACCTATGAAAAAACCACAAATAAAACCGATAGTGGACCAAGCTGGACTAAATTGTTTTCCGATGAAATAACCAATAAAACCAAATAAAACACTAGTTAAAGCCAATTTTACTCCAAAAGTCATGGCCTGAATTGTTTTTGTCATTTTACATCATTTTGATATATAGAAGTTCTATGAGGAGTGAAATGGATGATGTAAAGAGAATGAAGTAGTATATTTTTCCCATTACACTCTTTGCTATCACGTTGTACATCACAGATATTATCCCTAAAGAAGATACCGCAAGGAACAAAAATATTCCCAAAGTTATGTAGAAAGGACTTATGCTGGCCAAGAGTAACAGCCCGTAAATGAATCCGACCAGAATTAATTGTAAACTTAAGGTAGAAACTAAAACCATATCATTAGAACGCCCTTCTCGGCTCAAAATTTGTTTCTTCCTAAGTTGTTTCAAGAGCCAGATATTTGTCGATTTCATCAGCACTTAACTCCTCTTGTATGCTTGTTAGTATGCTGCGGACAATATCAATCTCAATCTCTTTTGTAAGGAGGAACGCAATTATGGGACCGGCTCCAAATGATCTCTTCAAAGATATATCGCGTGCCCTACCAATCAAAATTCTTTGTAGGTATTTCTCAATAACGACATAATCCTTATCTTTCTCGAATTCCTTAAGAGCATGGGTTATGTATTCGCCGTAGGGAGTTGTTACTAAGACGTTCAGAATATCCTCAATCTTATCCAGTTGAACTAAGTTGTTCAGGATTTCAGCGTCGATTTCAAATCCCGGATAAATCAAATTTTCCTTTATGTTTTCCGGATATATCTGATCAATTTTTAATCTGATAATAAGTTTTATATTTGTGATATCTATGATAGTTCCGATTAAAGTGAGAAGATCTTCTCTATCCTCCCCTTTTATATCTTCTATGAGCATATGGCACTTTGAAAAATAATATCTAAACAAAAGAATTGTCAGAGAAGATATTGAGCCTGTCTCTCTCCAATCTCGAACCCCTTCAGTCACCAATGCAGCGTATTCTGTTTCATCTAACCTAGAGAGAATCTCACTTAAATCTTCAGTCTCGTATATGGACTTTGCTAGATCAAAATCGATTGTTCCTATTCTAATTAAATCAATTGGCGTCTCGAAAACCCTCTCTTTTGAATATGTCTCTATTAAAATCCTCTTAATATTTTTGATGTCCCATCTTGCTCCCACAAAGGATTCAAAAAAACCTCTTAAGTGTTGGGGGATAACAAGGTCAATTTCCTCTTGGGTATGCGCTAGATATAACCTCAGACCTATTTCGTAACCGTTTACCAAACTCAAATAAGCAGGATAGTCCAATCCTTCCAAGGTAGATATAAATACTGGAATGTTGTCTGCCTCGGTCAATTCTCTAACGGTTGAAGGAGATAGGAGTTTACCTTCCATCGTCCTAATACTAGAAATAGGATAGAAATAAGGTATTTTTCTGTATAGCCACTGCACAGTGGGGGCTATTAAAACTGACATCAGCATGATTCCTAAGAGTATGATGATAATCAGGGATGCCTCGAATCCTACTAGTTCTACTAAGAAGTCAAATAAGCCCAATGAGATGCACTTCCTCCTATCCAAGTAGGCCGGAGTTCAGTAAGATCATCACAGCCATGACAAATCCCAGTATAGCGAAGAATTCTGCCATTATTCCGAATACCATAGATTTTCCAAAAACCTCTTCATTTTTTGCTGTAGCGCTTATGCCTCCCGCACACGTGATTCCCTGTCCTATTGCAGTTAAACCTGCTATTCCCATACAGAGACCTGCAGCAATAGCAGCGAGACTTACTGGGTCGGAAATCTCCTTTTCAGTCAGGAGAGCACCGGAGAGTATGAAAATACCTATCAAAAATCCATAGATACCCTGAGTTTGGGGTAATTGCTGCAATATTAGAGATTTACTGAACTTTTTTGGGTCTTGCGCGGTAACTCCAGCCGCGGAAGCCCCTGCAATACCTACACCTAATGCTGCTCCAAATCCGGCGATTCCTACGGAGAGTCCAATACCTATCGCAGCGAGAGCAGCGGCTTGCGTCAATTCAACCATCAGTCACACCTCCTTTAATTTTGTATATTTCCTCATAGCGCGAAAAGGCTTGTATTTGTCTCCTCCTCCCTCATAGAACTTTCCAAATAGTTCTGCATAATGTAATCTCAATGAGTGTATGAATCCGCTAAGAGAATTTAGTCCAAAACTTGTTAGATGTCCTAAGAACAATGTTAAAAATACCAAAAGAAGCGCCAGCAAGCCAAAGGGTGATTTTAGCCCATTATTTATGATGCCAAAGATGCCTGTGTATTCGCCCACCTCTGCTAATCCCATAGTGCTCGCCAAAATATAAGCGGTTACATTTACTGCTAAGGCCAATCCACCCGTCGCCATAGCCAATGCCAAGATCCTTGAGTAAGAAATCAGATCCCCGAGTAGTCCGGTACAATCAAAAAAGCCCAACGGACCTCCGCGTACTATGATCAGTGCAGAACCGACCAAGAGCAGGTAGAGTCCATACTTAAAAGCACCTTCAGTAATAGCCTTTACTCCAAATAACTTGAATAACACGAGTATCAAACCTATTTCGAGTATTAGTAATCCAACTTGACCGGTAGCCTCTCTCAGGTTTCTATTGTAAAATGCATTTCTGAGGGAGATAAGAATTCCGATATCCATGTGTATGGCGCCTAAAAGGACTGAGACAACTAAAACTAGCAAAACCGGGCTTATTGGATTACCTAAAAACAATAAGGACTCAGTAGCAAATGGATCTACCCATATTGGTTTTGCGTCAAAATTAAAGAAACGTTCTGAGAAGTCTCCAAGATAACTACCGGTTAAAATACCGAAGAATATGGCTGAAATACCACCTATTATAAGGATGCTAGAAACATCGTTTATAGACTCGCTGATTTTTCCGTGACCTTTTTTCACAAGAAGCGCAAAGATTACAGCCATCAAACCATAAATAGCATCCGTCAGCATAAAACCAAAGAACACTGTGAAAAATACAGCTATAATTAATGTCGGGTCAAATTCTCCTTTCTTGGGTAACCCGAACATCCCAGTGAGCATCTCATAAGGTTTTATTAAATTAGGATTTTCCAGCAGGATCGGAGGTTCTTCTTCAGACGAACTTTGAGTTTCTTTTATGAATACACACCCATCTGTAATCTCTTCAGATAGTTTTTTTATCCTGTCAAGATTCTTTTTTGGACTCCACGCCTCAAGGATAACAGCATTATTTGTTTCAAGAAGTAAAGGTGTTATCCCTTCTCTCTCAGTTTCTATAATAGAAATTTCGTGATTTAATAGCATATTCCATTCGTTATCTTTGACAATTTCATATGCTGATTCAATTATTCTCCTTTCTTCGGATTCGAGTTCATCAAGGGTTCTTTCTATATTTTCGATGGACTCTGTTGGTGCGCCTTCAACTTCTGGTATCTCAATAGATTCAAACTTAACCTTTAATAAGAAATCATTTATTACATTCCGGTACTCATTAGGCGAGAAGACAATAATTAGCGCCCTTCCATTTAACTCTTCAGCGTGAACCAATATACATCCGTTTGTTAAAGATCTTAAAGTTTCTAATTCTTTTAATCTCTCTATAGATACGGTACCAATCCAAATTTTACAAAATTTATATTTTTCCACCTTTAAATATCCAATATCAACCTCTAAAGGCTTTAATAATATTAATGTATTTAGATAGCCCCTGTACTTATCTTTATCAGAGTCGATTTCGTTCAGTCTGCTTTCAAAAATACTTACATTATCTTCAATTTTCGATATGCTGATTTCCAAGTGATTAATCAACTCATCTACGGTAACTTTGTCTATCTCTTCTCCTTTTATGACTCTCGGAAACATTGCCGAGTAGATGCTACTAAAGTTTGCTAGTGCTCTTGACTTTAAATCTCCTTTTTTTATTTCAGAACTCTTTATATCCTTTATGACATCGAAGAATGTGAGTATACGTCTAAATCTCATTGAGAGAGATAAAAAGATACGTTCTTCGCCCTTCGATTCTTCAGCCAGTTCTAACAATTCTTTGCTGATTTCTTTAACCTGAAGAGAGCCTTCTTCATGCAAGGCTCTAATGAGGGGTGTGGCAAAGTCTTTGTGCGTAATTATTACTAGCTTTCTCATCTCTGCAGGTCGCATCATCTAGGTACACCATTTAAAGATTACAGTGCCTTCAACTCAACCTTGTACACATTTTCAACCTGCCTAATATCGTCGGCTAATCTTTCAAGGTTTGCCTTGTCAGGTCCAGAAAGGAAACCTTCCCAAATACATGCCTCTTTTGCATAACAAAAACCAGTGGTATGTATGATCTTTACTTTTGCATCTGCTAACTTCAATTCCAATTTGTGAGTTGTATCATAGATATCTTTCGCAACAATCCTTAATTTGTATAATTCCCTATCAATCTTCATTAACCTCATTTGTTTTCTCTCTGGGATCAATATGATCGCGACTGCGTCTCCCTCTTCTACGTTTAAGGCGTCTAAAATATTTTTGGGTATATCTATCTTTCCATCTTTAACTTTACTTCTCTCTCCTACGGATATCTCCGGAAACTCTTCAACCTCTTTTTCCATATTTCCACCTCTAAACTTTTAATTAGATCCAAATAATCTTCTCCTGCTCTCGAAAGGATAATCTTATTGTTTTGCCTCTCAACAAGACCTAGGACCTCCAACATCTTCGATCTCCTTTCAATGAGCCCTCTAGGCAATCCGGTTAGAGTTTCTATTTGGTCTATTTCATGTACTCCGGTTCCGGCAGTCTTAAGTATGAGCGTCCCTGCTTCCCCAAGTCTTATTTCAGTCTTTCTTAGTAAGTCTTCAACGCGTTTAAACTGGAGTGGCAAGAGGAGCCAGTAACCTATGATTGAACCGATAATTCCTATAACCGCTGAAGCCCATATCAGTATATTTAGTCCGAAATAAGAAATGAGCAATACTATCACAAAGATACCGATACTCCCTATGGCTGCAATGTTGACGCGCATTGAAATATTCCCCCATGTTGTAAGTTCAAGTTTGATTCGGCATTATATATTAAATTTTTCGTATATAATGGCATAATAGTTGTAATTAAAATTAAGAACAGTTGATAGAATACTGTATACAAAAATCCACCCTCCTTCCGTTCGTTTCATCAAAAAAAGTTGTAAGCATTTTTAAAAAAATTTGTAAAAAAATTATATAAAAAATGTACAAAAGGATCACTCTTCCTCCACCCTCTTTATTAGTTTCACAATACTTTCCCCCTTTCTAGTAAGTTTTAATCCTTTTTCGGTTTCTATTACCAACCCCATCAATCTGAGTACTCTCAGTCTTTCTTCGACCCTGTGCCTTGGTAATCCTGTGGTAGACTCTATTCCTTCAGTATCTTTTGACCCGTAGTGGATTGACATTGTTATTAGGCGCCCCATCTCGCCTAAATCGATATCAAGCCTAGTTCTTATAGCCTCTGGCTCGAACAATTCTATAACAGGAACTGCCACGCCAAATTCAATGAGCTTTTGAGTTTGCTCTGAGGTGTATCCCTCTTCTTTGCATTTAAGCACTGTCTTAATATCATTTATTTCGTTCTCTCTCTGAAGAAGGTAGTTTACGAGGGGCGAAATTGAAAAAGGCTGTCTTAACGATATTGCCAACTCAGTTTCTAACAAAAATTCATCGAGTTTTCTTTCAAAAGGAATTATAGAACCGATTTCTTCGTATTCAGGCAAGAGTTCACTGATTATTCTACCATAAGGAGTTCCTTCGATTCCACTTATAACTTCCTCTATGTTGTATGCTTCTGCTAGACTCAAAAGGATTTCTGGCATTATATTATATCCAATGGGTATCAGTAGGTTCTTTATCTCCTCAGGAGAAACGTTTTCTGACTTTAATCTTAATAAGGTTTTTATGTTTTCTATGTCAATCCAGATTCCAAAAAAGACCTTAAACATCTTCAGTTCGTCTGTTATACCTGATGCAACTAACGACCAAGTTTTAAAGTAATAATATCTATCTAAAGCACTTTCTAGGATCAATAGAAATTTTTTTTCCTCATAATCAGTTAAAAAATCCTTTAGAACTTCTCCATACTCTGTGCCCTCGAGTTTTGAAATTAATTCTTCCATACTTCTAGAATCAGCCAAGGATTCTAGTTGAGGCACATCAAGTTCTCCTATCGGGATCATGGTACTGATGTCCGGAGATACGCCGGCGTGAATAGCCCTAAGTATCTTTTTTAAATTCTTTATCTCCCATCTCTTTGTCCATGTAAAAATCATTCTTTTCGCGTCTTCAGGAGAGAAATGTAAAATTTTATCGTAAACATCCTTTAAACATTGATTAAACACAATTTCTGCATCTAATAGTCCTTTGCTATCTGCTAAGACTTCTTCTGTGTATTTTCCGTACTCTGTATCACCAAGGTTTACCATCGCTTCTATCAAAGAGTCTGATTCTAATAGTTGATTAAATTTAGGTTTACCTATATATTTTGCCTCCATTGCCCGTATTTTCGCGTTTAACAAAGAATAAGGTGCAACATCCATTACAAACCTGATAATAGGTATGATGATGATTATAAAGGATAATGTCGCTAAAATTAGAACAAGTGTGAAGAAAATCTGAGGATGTTCTGCAAATCCAAATACTTCTGCAATGGTCAAGTAATCTTCGATACCGTTTACCATGACTTTACCCCTCATGTACTTTTTGGTAATCTTTTTAGCCAAAGAGCCCTGTACCATACATTATTAGCAACGCTATTAACAAGCCGAATATCGCGAAGGTCTCAGACATAACCGCTAATACGATGCTTTTGCCCATTGTTGCAGGCTCTTTTGCCGCAGCTCCTATGCCGCTTGCCGCAGTTATACCCTGTCCTATTCCTGACAGTCCGGCTAATCCTACAGAAGCACCGGCTCCAATGGTTGCGAGCCCTACCATTGTTGAAACCGCTTTACCCATGGTACCTATGATGCCTGCAAAAACCAGCAAAAGTATAGCGGTAAGCAATCCATATATTGCTTGAGTCTCCGGCAATACAGAAAAGACCATTCCCTTACCAAATACTTCTGGATTCTCTGATGTTGCCCCTATTCCGCTAGCTGCGGCTATACCCTGTCCTATAGCAGATAAACCCGCCATACCAACTGCTATTCCTGCTCCTAAAGATGCCATAGCCATAAGAGCGGAAAAACCTTCTCTTGGGGCCTTTGTTATTAGACCAGTTCCGAGGAGTATAAGTATCGCAGTCAACAATCCATAAATCGCCTGGGTTTGTGGGAGTGCTGAAAATACGATTGTTACTCCGAATTTCTCTGGACTCTCAGATATAACTGTGGCTCCGGCTGCTCCAGTTATACCAACACCAATTCCAGATCCTACTGCTGCAATTCCCATCGCAAGACCTGCTCCTACTGCAGCAAGAGCGAGATTAACATCCAATGGCATATTTCATTCCCCCGTTATACGCTCATGTTGTTACAAACAGTTCACAAAATTTTTATTATTAAACGTTTCGGAGCAAAATAGAAGTTTGTTGTAGTACAATTAGAACATAATGTAGTAAAAAAATTAAATATCTATGGAAAGTATTCTTTTTATACCTAAGAAGAATCCAAAAAGCAATCCCAATGTCAGACCCAAAACCGATTGAAGTTCGCCAAACTTTCTGCCTATAACATACCCCAAAAATGTACAAATAATGATTGTAAATGCTAACTCTGTTCCAATCGTAATTCCTCTTATCCAAGTTATAGTTTTTTTATCTGGTCTTGATGTCATTTTTATCACGCTATATAACTCTTTTATTAGCGATAAAATATAAATACCCATTTAATAAATTACATCGTAGAACATACGGGGGCTTAACAGTGGTTGTAGAGGCATTGATGACTATAAAAAAAGTTGAAAACGAATGTCTAAAGAAAATAGAAGATGCAGAAAAGGAATCAGAAAGATTGATTGAAAGAGCAGAGATTGAGGCTTCTGACCTGCTTAAAAAGGCTGAGGAAGAGGCAAAAGATCATGCAAAAAAATTAATCGAAAATGCGAGGAAAGAGGCAGAAGAAGAGGCTTCAGAAATCATCAAAGAAGGTGAGAAGGGATCGGAAGAATTAAAGAAAAAGGCCACCGGAAAACTCGATGACGCTATCGACGCTATAATAAAGTCAGTTCTTGGACTGTGAAGATCGCCAAGAGGGAGGCCTATGTTTCGAACAGCGCGGATGCAAAAATTAAAAGTAGTCACCTTAGATTCCCATAAACACGACCTTGTAAGAAACTTACATGAAATCGGAACCGCTCAACTCTATGACCTTTCTGAAAAGATTCAATCACCAGATTGGGCAAAGATCGTCAAAAAGGATGAGCCGTCTGAGATTGCTAGAAAAGTTTCCCCGCTCATCATGAGGGTAGGAAGAGTTTTGTCGATTTTTGAGGCGGCTGTACCTAAGCAAGAATTAAATCCATTAAAGGCTTTTTTTGCTCCAAATGAACCTAAAATCATAAAAATTGATAAAAAGGAGCCAAAACAACTAATTGAAGACGCAAACAAAATATTGAACGATACAGAACCCTTAGTTCAAGAACTCGAAAAAAACCAAAATTCCTTGGAAGAGAGACGAGAACAGGTTGACACTCTTATCAAAGTTATGAGCGAATTAGTACATCTTGATGTTGATGTAGAATTGCTGTATGATGGTCCGTATGTACCGGTCTTGTGCGGCTCACTGCCTACGGGAAAGGACCTAACCGACATAATACTTGCAGAGGCAAACGGAGAAGCAGTAGTTATAACAAAAATCATTGATGAAGAGCGTGCTGTATTAGTAACCGCTGTCTCCAAAGATTATCTTGAAAATGTAAGTGAAGTTTTGAGAAGAGCCGGATTTGAGGCATTTGAATTACCTGCTGGTTTAAAAGAACACCCTTCTGTAGTAACTATGAACTTGAAGGAAGAGATGATTCAAATAAACTCTAAAAAAGATGAAGTCCTTTCTAAGATAAGAGAATTGTCCGATAATTGGGAAGATAAATTGTTGGCAATTCAGGAAGAACTTACAATAGAGAAAGAAAGGGGCGAGGTAAGTACGAAATTTTTGAAGACGGATAATGCTTTTATGTTGGAGGCATGGGTTACAGCGAAGGATTCTACGGAAACTGTTAAGAAAATTGAGCAGTTAACAGATGGACATTGTGTAATTGAGATTTCTAATCCAATTGATGAGCCAGTAGAAGAAATTCCTGTACTCTTTGATAACCCGAAGATATTCAGACCGTTTGAACTTTTAACTGAAACTTTTTCACCTCCAAGATACGATGAAATTGACCCCACGATGATATTTGCGGTAGCATTCCTAATCTTTTATGGTTTAATGCTCTCTGATGCGTTTTATGGTATTATAATAGGTTCTTTAGGTTTTGCGCTTTTTAGAGGTGCTGGAAAATACAATATGGGGATAAGAAGGTTTAGCTTTATACTTATGTCCGCGGGCGCTAGCACAATATTTTTAGGCGCCATGTTAGGTGGTTGGTTTGGTGACTTAACAACTCGGTTGAGTGAAGCGGGATTAATTCCTTGGAAAATACCTGCAATTTGGTTCGAGCCCCTTGGAAAAGAAAACATAACTTTCCTCGGAACGGTTCAGAGTCCTTTGGTAGTCTTTCTTTTAACGGCGTTGATATTCGGACTCATCCACATAAATATAGGAGTCCTAATAGGCCTCTATATGTCCCTAAAAAGAAAACAGTACATGGTGACTGTGAGTGAGCATTTATGGCTATGGTTTTTCCAACCCGGTATGTACGTACTGGTTACCTCCACATTGTTCGGTATGGAGTTTAGTCCATTCATAAAGAAAGTTGCTGTTATGGCAACAGTAGTATCCTTATTAATGCTATTGACTAGACCAGAATTCCCCTACATAGATCCAATGGGCTTTTTCGATATTACTGGTTATATCGGCGACTTTTTGTCTTATGCGAGGTTGCTTGCATTAGGATTGGCTACAGGAGGAATTGCCATGACTGTAAATATGCTTGCAGGCATGGTTAAAGGCACGCCTCACGTAGGGTTCATATTAATGATAATAGTATTCATCGTGGGACACACTTTCAACATGGCGATGAACGGACTTGGAGCCTTCGTTCATTCGCTTAGGTTACACTATGTAGAGTTCTTCGGAAAGTTTTATGAGGGCGGAGGTAGAAGATTTACGCCCTTCAAGGTAAATCGAGAGGTTACAGTAGTGGAATAGGAGGAATTGATATGCCAATGAACCCAAACGTTGCTATTGCAGCAGTTGGCGCGGGTCTTGCAATGGGATTAGCCGGTATTGGGTCTGGAATTGGTGTTGGTATAACTGGAGCAGCCGGAACAGGTGTAATCGCCGAGGATCCCGGTAAATTTGGCACAGCCATAGTATTTCAGGCACTCCCACAAACCCAGGCGATTTATGGATTGTTGACTGCGATACTTATACTCCTTGGAACCGGTTTATTGGCCGGAGCACCAAAGACGGATTTCAATTTGTTGATGGGTCTTGCTTGCCTAGGAGCAGGAATAGGAGTCGGTATGGCGGGTTTATCTGCTATAGGACAGGGTATAGCCGCAGCATCAGGCGTTGGCATTACAGCAGAGGCACCAGAGATGTTTGGCAAGGGAATGGTCTTCTCTGTATTGCCTGAGACTCAAGCAATATATGGATTGCTCACCGCTATACTTTTGCTGGCATCTACAGGTGTTCTGGCTGGTGCTGGAATAGTAGCACCCTACGAAGATTTTTACTTCTTTGCAGGTTTGGCTGGAGTAGGCGCTGGAGTAGCAGTAGGTTTGGCAGGTTTATCGGCTATAGGACAGGGCATAGCAGCCTCAGCAGGCATCGGAGCCTCCAGAGAAGTTCCTGAAATATTTGGCAGAGGAATGGTCTTTTCTGTATTGCCTGAGACTCAAGCAATATATGGGTTGTTGATTGCCATATTACTCTTAGTATTTTCAGGCCTTTTAGGAACGATAAAAGAGGTCTCGCCCTTAGTTGGAGTTGCACTAATAGGGGCAGGTGCCTCGGTAGGATTAGCTGGACTATCAGGAATAGGACAGGGTATAACTGCTGCTGGAGGGATAGGAGCAGCGGCAAAAGAACCAGGAACAATGGGAAAGAGTTTAGTCTTGTCAGTAATGTCCGAGACCTTCGCGATATTCGG
>CAYFZR010000021.1:0-6831 GCA_964347835.1 uncultured archaeon | reverse complement strand
GCTCCTTTCGGATGGTACAAGTCTTTTGAATTAAAGTGTAAAGGACACCCTCTTTCAGAACTATCAAGAAGCATAGCACCTTTAGAGGAGAAAGAAGTTGTATCAAAGGCTCTTATTGAGGAAGAGAAGGCGATATCATATTGGAACATCTTAAACCAAGATGGAAAATTAATAGAAATATCAGATTTCGACTTTAAAGAATATGAGAATCTGGAGAAATTCGCTAACCATGAAATAGCAAAAAGCAGAGTTGTAGATATGGTACCCCCCCATGTAGAACTAATGAGAAGATTAGAACTAGCAGACTATGAATCAGGCTCTGATCCGGGAAATATGAGATATTATCCTAAAGGAAGGTTAATAAAATCTTTACTTGAGAGATACATTTTGAATAAAGGCATAGAATACGGTGCCATGGAAGTTGAAACCCCGATAATGTACGATATGGATCATCCTACCCTGAGGAAATACCTTGATAGATTTCCTGCAAGACAGTACTCAATAGAATCGGAAAAGAAGAATCTATTCTTAAGGTTTTCTGCTTGTTTTGGACAATTTTTGATGAATCACGATATGACAATTTCTTATAGGGATTTGCCGCTCAAAATGATTGAAATGACAAGATATAGTTTTAGAAGAGAGCAAAGAGGAGAATTAGTTGGATTAAAAAGATTAAGATCATTCACCATGCCAGATATGCACACGCTGTGCGAGAACATGGATCAAGCCATGGAAGAGTTCAAGAACCAATACAAATTATGCATAGAGGTATTAAGAGAAATTGGATTGAATTTAGACGATTATGAAGTAGCAATTAGATTTACAAAAGATTTTTATGAAAAAAACAGGGAGTTAATCAAAGATCTCGTAGATATAGTCGAAAAACCTGTTTTAATAGAGATATGGGATAAAAGATACTTCTATTTTGTCCTTAAATTTGAGTTTAACTTTGTTGATGCCTTAGATAAGGCAAGTGCTTTATCTACGGTTCAAATAGATGTAGAAAATAGTGAGAGATACGGTATTAGTTATGTTGACGTAGATGGAGGAGAAAAATTTCCTATAATACTTCATTGTTCTCCAAGTGGGGCAATAGAAAGGTGTATCTATGCTCTATTGGAAAAAGCCCACCTAAAAATGGAAGGAGGTTTTCTACCCACCCTCCCAATATGGTTGTCTCCCGTTCAAGTTAGGGTAATACCTGTATCGAGTGCTCATCTGGACTACGCAAAAGAAGTACATGACACCTTAAAAAAATCAAGCATTAGAGCAGATTTAGATGATCGAGACGAGACTTTGGGGAAAAAGATTAGAGATGCTGGTAGAGAGTGGATAAATTACACTGTAGTCGTAGGAGATAAAGAAGTAAGGGAAAGAACTATTACTGTTACGGTAAGAGAAGGATCTAAAATAGATGAAGCAAAAAAGAAAGAGATAAAAGTAGAAGATCTAATCAAAGAGATTAGGGAAGAATGCAAAGATATGGTTTATATGCCTCTCTCTTTGCCTGATAGATTATCCGTCAGACCTAGATTCAGATAGGTGGCGTATTTGGAGATAAAGAAAAAGATATTATTAAGCGTTATTGTTGCTATTATTCTAATCGGAACTATTGGGTTTAAGATCTTTGAAGATTTAGAGTGGATTGACGCTCTTTATTTTACCATATCTACTATAACTTCAGTAGGATACGGAGATATTACCGTTAAGACAAGAGTTGGTCAGTTATTTGCAATCTTTATGATAATCACAGGCGTTGGAGTCTTTTTTTCAGGGGTATCTTACATAGTTCTCTCTATTATTGAGTCCAGAATAGCCTCCTTAGTGGGGGTGATAGAAGCAAGAAAATTAAAAAATCATGTCATAATATGCGGATACAATCCAATTGCTGATCAAGTAACGGAAGAACTTAAAAATTATAAGATACCCTTTGTGATAGTTGAAAATAAGGAAGACGCCGTAAAAAAACTACGAGTAAAGAAGATTCCTTATTTTGAGGCAGATCCCGCGGATGAAGTTACTTTGAAGACAGTAAATATAGATCTAGCCAGATCACTCATAGCAACAACGGATGATGATGCGACAAATGCATATGCTGTAATTACCGCACGTAGCCTAAAACCAGATCTAAGAATAGTCGCCAGCGCAGATGACGAGGACATCGTAAGAAAATTGTATAGTGCGGGGGCAGATAGAGTAATAATGCCTAAGACGATTGGATCTAAATTGATTTCTAGATCGGCAATCACTCCTTATGTAGCAGATTTTATGGATAAAATTACCTTATTTAGAGACGTTGAACTTGTAGAATATCCGATCGAAGAGAGATCTAAGCTAATAGGACTAACTTTGGAGAAATCGAGAATCAGAGAGATAGGCCCTTCTGTAGTAGGAATCTGGAAAAGGGGTAATTTTTTACCAAATCCAGACCCCGGAACTATTTTAGAACTAAATGATGTATTAATACTGATAGGCACCGACAAACAATTCAAAGAATTTAGAAAGATGTTAAAATGAAGGATCACATCATCGTATGCGGTTATGGATCGATCGGAAGAGATGTTGTCCGTGAATTGATGGACAAAGGAGTAGATCTGATTGTTATCGATCAAGATCCGGAGCGGATAAAGGAGTTAGAGAATATAGGCCTTGTTGGAATAATAGGGGACGCAACAAAGAAGGAAACATTAGAAAAGGCAGGAATAGATGACGCTAAATCTTTGATAAGTGTTCTGAGAGAGGATGCATCAAATGCTTTTGTTGTTTTAACAGCAAGATTACTGAATCCGGGAATTAGAATTATATCAAAGGCAGAAGTTTTGGAAAGTATAGATAAGATGTATAGAATCGGAGCATCCAAAGTAGTATCTCCGCAGATGATCGGGGGTAAGATGCTCGCAAAATCCGCTGTTATTCCATTTGTTGCTGATTTCTTAGACAGAATTACACTAATGGAAGACTTCGAAATTGTACAATTCACCATACATAAAAACTCAAGTGCCAAAGGCAGAACACTTCGTGAAGTTAGATTTAGAGAGATTACTGGTGCATTTATCATCGGAATATGGAAGAAAGGTAATTTAAACACGAATCCAAGCCCAGACGAAGTACTGGAAGAAGGATCAATAATTCTTGCTATGGGAACGCAAGAAGAATTAAAAAGGGTAAGGGAAGTCGTAGAAGGAGCATAATTAAGAACTTGAAAGAAGTTATTCGATTCTCAAGGCATCCACAGGATTAAGACTTGAAGCCCTATATGCGGGATATAAACCACCAATCATTCCCAAGAATAGAGCAAAGACCATGGCCTCAACAGCCAAGGTAGGTGTGACTATTGCAGTTAATGCTGGAAATGTAATTTTTATCGAAAATACAGTTCCAATGCCCAGGAGGATGCCTAATACGCCCCCTATGAATCCAAGAGTCAGGGATTCGATGAGGATATTCTTTAAGACATCTAATTTGCCCCATCCAATTGCCTTTAGCAACCCTATTTCTCTCGTCCTTTCAATTACAGACATGAGCATCGTATTTGCAATGCCAATGCCGCCGACTATGGCCGCGATACCAGAGACCGCCCAAGAGGCAGTTCTAACCGTAGACAGTAGACCTTCAAGCTCTTCCGTCATCTCCTCCGGGGTATGGGCATCCAGCTCATCGTATCTTAACTCTATAATGCTTGCTATCTTTTCCATATTAGAAGGATCATCAGTTTCAACATTTATGGACGAGACCTCGTCTTTATCAAAACCAACCATTTCCTGAGCAATTTCTAACGGAATGGCGATATAATTATCAATTGTCCTTGAACCGCTTTCATATATGCCTACGACTCTAAAACTCGTTCCTTCTACCTCGATTTTACTCCCGACGCTTTTTTTGAAATTATCTGCTACGATTTTTCCCAGAACGCAAGAATATCTGTCATGTGTGGTTAAGGCCCTACCTCTTATTAATCTTGTAGAATAGGCGCCACCTCTCCTTTTACTCGTCTTTTCAGGATCTAATCCTATGATAGAAGGCATTTGAGGTCCCATCTTAATTGTCTTTCCATCGATATTCCAGACGGGTGCGAAAATTTCAGGAGAGGCTACTCTCACACCTCCAATCTTTTCTATTTTTTCAGAGTAATCTATCGAGATCTTGCTAAAAATTGGATCCATTACATCGTCTTCCCAGACCATGATGTTCTGTATCTTCCCTATTGCTTCTGAGGCTTCATATTCTAATCCTTCTGAAATCGATACGAGAGCCACTACTGCTGCTACGCCTATTGTGATGCCCAAAATCGCTAAGAAAGTCCTTGCCTTTCTCCTAGTTAGATTTTTTAAGGCGAAATATATCATAAGCATAGTAGATAATAATTTGGAGTTAAACCCTTCTATTATTATTGACATCACAATACATTTTAAATTAGAAATTTTCGATAAATTGCAAAAAAGTGACGTTTTCGGCTAGAAAATCCATAAAAATGCCAAGATAAATTAAATAAACGAATAAATCTAATTTATAGTGGAGGCGCCGTCTATTGCTTTTTTTACCATCACAGGATGCGGAGTAAATGAACTCCGGCGCCTTCCCACCCTCCATCTAACTTTTATGGAAATGACAATATAAAATTTGAAATATGGTGCGCGCCATGAAAGTCTTTATAAACATCTATAAACCTTCTATTGGAGGGTTATTAGAAGAGGTTTTTGGGTTTAATGTACATAGATTACCTCACGATGATTGTCAAATCATCCAAAACAAGCTTTTTCAAAGGATAATGGAAGCACCTCCGATTATTAACAGAGAGTCTCTCTGGAGAACTTGGAATTTATGGAACAAAATACACAATGATTGGCGTGTATCAAAAGAATATGCACTCTTTTTCAAGAACAGACTCGTCATATATCTTTTTCAAGAAACGCCTCTAATCCCCATGGATGGGCGCTCACCGCATCATCGCGGTGCATGTTCAAAGGCAGGTTGCGGAGATTTAAAATTAAAAAGGGAGTTTATTGATCAGGAGACAAAATTGAGGGCTTGGCACATCTCTAATATGGATGAGTCATTTCATGATATCGAATACATTCAACCCTTCAGCGGTTTAATCTTAGTCAAATACTTCCAAAGGGAATTCAACTTTTCCCACGGCATTTGTTGTAAGGGTCATGAAGAAGAGCACAAATTTATTTGTTCTGGGTTGGCCTATACGCAATCAGTACTCTGTGAAGAGATTGCGCACTTTCTTTTACGCTCGTCTATGAATCCAAGCATTCATAAACAGGGCGATCATTGTTTACCCATTGATATCTCTTCTTTTCCTCAAAATACATGTATCATGGGCAGATGTGTGGAAAAATACCTTTATAACATAACCTGTTCAAATTGTTTAGCAAGGACCCTCTTTGATCTATGCGAGGAAGAACGTTACGATGAGATCATCGATACTGTATTTGGATCTCACTGCGGGCATCGAGAGGCGATAAAAACTATCTTAAGCGATTTGAAATAAAGAAGGCAAAAAGATGGAAGATCTTGATTTAAAACACGAAATTGGGAGGAAAGCAGTTCATTTGACCTCTGTACTAATAGTGATTATCTACTATATACTGGACAAGAGTTTTACACTATTTTTTTTAACCGTGGTTCTGATTATATTTATAGAAATAGAGTTTGTTAGAATAGAATGGAGTAAAAAAATTCCTTTTTTCTGGAGATTTTACAGAGAAAGAGAAAAGGAAGCCATAGGGGGAGGGGTATTTTTCTTGATGGGTGCGATAATAGCCATTAGTGTTTTCGATAAAGAGATAGCATCAGCCGCTATTCTTATGACAACCTTCGGCGATATGGCGGCCGCAATATTTGGGAAAGCATTTGGTAGAACAATGTTGCCTAAACTCGAAAATAGGTCTGTTGAAGGATGTTTAGCGGAACTTCTCGTTGACGTTATAATCGGGTATTTTTTTCTGCAAAATATTACGGTTGCATTGGTCATGGCTATTACGGCCACTACAGTAGAGACCGTTGTAACGAAACTCGATGATAATCTTCTCATTCCTTTGTTCGCAGGTTTTAACGGTCAATTAGCCCTCATATTATTGTAAGACTTAAAAGCAACAAGTGCTTTATCGCGCCTTGAACCCCATCAAACCCATATAATGAACATAGACCGAATTAAGTCTTGTATAAGGCTTAGAAAGCCGCTATATTTTCTAATTTAAGCCTCTTTCTCTCTTCATTCATGTATTTTTTTAAAGCATTCCTGATGATTGCTGATTTACTTATTTCATAGCCAAATTTTTCTTCAAAGTCTGTTATAAATTTCTCCATTTCGCGAAAGGTTTCGACATCTATATTTACCGACACAATCATAACAATGTTATTATCTATCTAATGATTTATAAAGTTGATTTGCTTTTTCATAGAACAAATAAACATATTAAATAATAAACTTTATATATCTTTATTAATTATTATTAAAAAAACCATTAACTCGGAGGTGAGGAGATGAAGACCTGTGATACGTGTCGGTCATTTGGACAACACTTTCCAACATGGTGTTTTTATCTCGGAATAGAAAATAAAAACAATAACGTAGCTAGCGAATGTTCGTACTACGTTAATAGAGAATTAAATTTCTGAATTAATCTTTCGTTGGACAGAAGGGCCTTGGAGGTCTAATTCTGTCTTGATTTTTTTTAATTTTAGATTTCCCTAGAAGAACTCGTGATACTGATATTTTAATTTGAGTTGTTATATTAATTTTAAATTTTCAGTTTGATGCATTCCGAAGGAAAGCACATTTTAGATACATTTGAGAAGGTCTTTGTGAGGGAACCGAAA
>CAYFZR010000020.1:0-18111 GCA_964347835.1 uncultured archaeon | reverse complement strand
TTCATATGTTTTAGTCTTCGTTGTTTCTTCTGATAAGCATCCCAAAAACAAAACAAGAAATATAGTAACTACTGTCAACAAGACTTTACAATTCAGTTTTTCATTTTTACCCATATTTTCCCTCCGAAAATTTATTTATACTCCAATCATTGGATCTTTTTCTTCAACATATTAAATTCTTCTAAAGAAATTTCATCGCAGTACAATGTGTTTACAATTTCTGCAGAACCTATCATAACTCTCTTTGTCAAAATAGGTGTTACGTTCTTCTCTCCGTGTCCACAAACGCAAGATAGATGGTATCCTCTTTCTAAGACAAGTCTTCTTAGATCTGAGTATGAGATTCCTGGCGGGGGCACGGTTAAGTTTATGCTGATTTCTTGAATATTTGATTCAAGATTGTCCTTTAAAAATCTTTTAGTTTCTTCCAAAATCTTTTCAACCTTCATTTGAATCACATAACAATCGAAACCCTAAAAGATAAATATCTTAAACAAAGTGACAGTGATTGTTGAATTATATACAATAAGAAGTGAGGATCATGAGACGTCTCAATTGGCAGATTCTTTTAGGATTATCCTTAATTGTATTATCCGCTTTTTTATATCTCATCCATTACTCAATTTTTAGAGATGTACACCATATCTTCATTTATCTAATAGGAGACATCGCCTTTGTTCCCATTGAAGTTCTTTTGGTTACCCTGATAATACACCAGTTACTGACTATGAGAGAGAAACGTTCTATGTTAGAAAAGTTAAATATGATTATAGGAGCCTTCTTTAGTGAAGTCGGAACTAGACTCTTAACTTATTTTTCCGACTTTGATCCTAAACTGGATAAAATTAGAGAGGATCTTATTGTGACCAACGATTGGTCTGAGCAAGAATTTTTAAGTGTTAGCAAGCGCCTTAAGAATTACGATTATGGAGTCGAAATTCAAAAGGTCGATTTAGAAGGTTTGCGCAGTTTCCTTACGAGAGAAAGGGAATTTTTAGTTCGGTTATTGGAAAACCCAACTTTGCTTGAACACGAATCCTTTACAGAGGTTCTTCGGGCAGTTTTTCATTTGACCGAGGAATTAGAAAAAAGGGAAGATGTAGGACAGTTGCCAGATTCCGACTATGAACATCTCTCTGGTGATATAAAAAGAGCATACATATTACTGGTCCATCAGTGGTTGGATTATATGAGACATTTGAAAGATAATTATCCCTTTCTCTTTTCTCTTGCTATGAGAACGAATCCTTTTGATCAGGAAGCATCGCCAATAGTAAAATGAGACAAATATTGGATCAAATTTGCTAAATTTTGGACAAAATAGTTTAGAGAAATCTTTTGTAGGATTTTATCTCTCTATATTAGTAAAGAAAGGAGATGCCTATGGAATTTGTATACCACCACAAGACCTTCAGAATTGTTACGTCTGCGATTCGATATATGTTTGTCCTATCAGTCGTGCTGGCGATTTTTACCCTATCATTATTGATTTTAATGTAGATTGTTCATGACAGAGAATTAATGATATCATATTTAGAATGGAATTTCGGAAATAACGATTCAAATTCTTCTTTCACGATTGGAAACATATCTACAACTTTACCTAAATCTAAAATAACAATAATATACTCAATTCGGCTTTTTTCGTCTAAATACTCATATTCTGGAATAGTTTCAAACAAAAGATGATCAATTCCTACAATTAATCTACTTAAAATATCTTTTCCTAGTTCTTCCATCTTTTCAGCGTAATCTAAAATCTTGTCTAATGCATCTCTGCTCAAACCACAATCCTCTTCCATATCTATCAAGATTCCTTTACTAATTAATCTATCAATTATCTCCTCTACCCACTCTATTGTCAAAATATCTAATATTTCTTCACCAAAATAATCCTCTTCAAATTCCATCAAACCACACCCTACCATCATTTTTCCCTAGTTACCTACCTGAGTATTTAGTTTTAAGCGCGAATATGTTCGACTACGAAAATACGTGAAATCCTAGAGATTTCACCATTATAGGGAGCTAGGAGGGGGGATGGCAAAAGAGAAATTATAAGTTCGGTTTCCAGCTCCCTGTTTTATTATAGATGTACCCGTTGATAAATATTTTCCAGAATTAGACCATTTTTATCCCAAATTAATGCCAAATCTACCTATACACGATGTAAAGGAATATAAGCAATCCAAAAAATTGGAAAACAGATGCCGAAAAGTGATAAGATTCGTGTGGACAGTTAGATGCGCCAGTAAGGCTAAAGAGAATAGGACAAGAAAATATTGCGCTTAAACTCATAATTCCTACAAATAATACAAGGCCAAGGGTGAATTTTGATTTTATCTCCCTATAATTTTTAAAGAATATTAAAAAAATGATAATCAAAACGACTATATTTGCGAAGCTTATCACCATATGTAATTCATGCATCATATTCGTCAATTCTCCTTTAAATTATTATTACTTTTTCCCAATTTTATTCCAAATCTCTTCAAATAGCTCGAAATTCTCCTCCATGTTTTTAGATAGAAAATACATCGCACCATACTTTTCGCCGGATGTCGTGATGATTTTATTATCCAAAAGAACATCAATGTGGTGTCTTACGGTTTTATAGTCAAGGTCTAATACCTCTGCTAACTGGTTTGCATTGTAGGGTCTTTCTTTCAAGGCAACTATGATTTTGGCACGGTTTATTCCGCCTTTTGTGCCGGCAATTAACCACCATAGTAATCGTTTCATCGAGCCTCTCTTAAGTTATTTTTTTCATTTCAACAAGCCTAACTATTTGCTTTACAGCGCATTTTTATATTTTTTCTTAAGATAAAATTCGAAATTAGGTGATAGTATGAGAAAAATAAAAATCAAGCAGGTGGATGCATTTACAAAGAATCCCTTCGGTGGCAATCCCGCTGGTGTGGTTATAAATGCGGAGGGTTTAAGCGAAATTGATATGCAAAATATTGCTAAAGAGATGAATCTATCCGAAACTGCCTATGTTTTCGAGCCGGATGATCCAAACGCAGATTTTAAGGTAAGATTTTTTACTCCCAAAAACGAAGTAGACCTCTGCGGACACGCTACGGTTGCAACTTTCCATGCTTTAGTCGAAGAAGGAAAAATCGACATAGAAGGGTCTAAAGTTATTCTAAGACAGGAAACAGGAGCAGGAGTATTGCCAGTAGAAATTTCTTTGAAAAAAGGATTGGTCAATATAATGATGACACAAACAATTCCCAAATTTAGAGATGCAAATATTGAAAGGAAAGAGATTGCTCAGGCATTAAGAATAGATGAAAAATATATTTCTGAAGATCTTCCAATGGAGATTGTTTCAACTGGTCTATGGCATTTAATCGTCCCTGTAAAAAATTTAAGGACTTTGCAGAATATGGATCCGGATTTTTCAGAACTTACTAAGATAAATAATGATATAGACGCTTTAACTACTCATCTCTTCACGTTAGAGACGTTAAATCCTGATATAACAGTTCACACCAGAGACTTCGCACCTGCTGTAGGAATAAACGAAGACCCCGCTACTGGCACGGGAAACGGTGCTTTAGGCGCTTATTTAGTCAAAAATAAATTGATAGAAATCAAAGAACCTACTACTAAAATTATAGCAGAACAAGGTTTCGAGATAAAACGACCAAGCGAGATCTTTATAGAGATTGATACGAAGAATGAAGAGATTAGAGGAATAAGAGTCGGTGGTTTCGCTGTTACTGTTCTTAATGGTGAAATTGTCCTTTTATAAAGGTTTGTCTGACGTTTGTCTTAAAAATTGTTTTATATATCCATATACTAATTGAATAGTGTTAAAAATGGAAGTTATAGGACAGATTTTTGGCGAAGTTGGATCTTCAGGATTTAATATATTAGTCAGAGATTCAAACGTCTTAAAGGGGTCATACGTTAGGGCGAAACATGAAATTGACGGTTGGGTACTCGGTCAAATTAGATCGTTAAAGAGGTATAACGAGAGATATCAGCTGAGTGATGATCTAAAAGAACATAAAGAGAGAATTGTGGCAAAAATAGAAGTTATCGGTTTTAGAAACGATCAAAGTGTTTTAGATTATCCAAAAACCCCTTTCAAACCGGGTGAGTACGTATACTCGGCTGATCGAAAACTCATAATGAATACCTTAGGACTAAATGTCAGAGTATCCAAAGGAATTTACTTAGGGTTGTTAGAGCATACTGAAATACCCGTATATCTTGACGCAAACAGAGTAGTACAAAAACATGTGAGTATCCTAGCAAAGACGGGTGCGGGGAAGAGTTATACTGTAGGAGTTATGGTCGAGGAATTATTGGAAAAGGGAGTTCCAGTGCTCATCGTAGATCCCCATGGAGAATATCACACTCTCAGATACCCAAATAACAACGGTAAGATGGAAAAATTTGGGATTAAACCAAGAGGTTACAATATTGTGGAATACTCCCCGTTACCCGATGTTAACCCGTGCGATAAGGGATTTTACCTGAGCCATAAGAATCTTGATGCCTGGGAAATTCAAGAATTGCTTCCTAAACTAACAGCAACGCAAAAAGGAATATTATATCAGTCGATAAGGACTCTTCAAGAAGTTAAAAAGAACTATGACATGTATGACATCATCAACGAAATCGTTGATCACCAGAGCAAATCAAAATGGGGTCTGATGGAACATTTAGAAGAGTTATTGAGTTCTCCTATTTTTAAAGCCAGAGCAACGAATATAAGAAGTTTGATAAATAAAGGGGTTGCAAATATAATTAATCTGCGAGGATTGCCTACAGATATGCAATCTTTGATTGTTGCTAGACTAGGAAGAGGTCTTTTTGAGGCAAGGAAGTTAAATAAAGTCCTTCCTTTCTTGTTTTTGATCGAGGAAGCCCATAACTTTGCCCCAGAAAGGGGGTTCGGCGAAGTTCCTTCTTCAAAGATAATTCGGGTGATAGCGAGTGAAGGAAGGAAGTTCGGTCTTGGATTATGCGTAGTAAGTCAGAGACCTGCCAGAGTAGACAAAAACGTCCTCTCTCAGTGCAATACTCAGATAATATTAAAAGTAACAAATCCAAATGATCTAAAGGCGATAAGTCTATCGATGGAGGGATTTACTCCCGGACTAGAGAGAGAAATAAAAAGATTGCCTCCAGGCACGGCATTGGTAGTAGGAGAATCTTTAGAAACGCCTGTATTTGTAAAAATCAGAACAAGAAAGTCCAAACATGGAGGAGAAGGCGTTTCCGTTTTATCAAGAGTACAAGAAAAGAAGAGTATTAAAGGCATGTTTGGTGAAATCTTCAGGCGTTAAATTTAAATTCTCACTGATGTGTAGAGGAGTATCATGCGTTACACAATGAAGTTTGGTGGAACTTCAGTAAGTGATGGTGAGCGGATAATAAAGGTAGCCAGCATCATTTCGTCATATGTTAATGAGCACGATATTGTGGTTGTTGTATCTGCGATGGCTGGCGTTACGGATAGCCTGATAGAGATTTCTCAACTTTTGATAAAAGGAAAGAAGGATGTAGACTATATCGCCAGTATACGAGATTTCATTGCTCAGTTAGAGAAGAGGCATGCAGAAGCTGCTAAGGTTTCTATAAAGGATAAAAAATTGCTTGATGAGGTTTTAATCGAGATACACGAGCTTATAAAGGAGCTTGAGAGAGTTTTAACTGGAGTTCATTTCCTTGGGGAATTGAGTAATCGTTCGTTGGATTATATAATGTCCTTTGGAGAAAGGCTTTCTGCTCCGATCTTGGCGTATTCCCTGAGAGATCTGGGGATAAACGCAAAAAATTTCACTGGTAGTGAGATTGGAATAGTAACTAACTCAGATTTTGGAAAAGCAAGACCTATAATTCATACTACAAAGAGATTAATAAAAGAGCGCATCGAAACTATTATGAAAGAGGGTATCGTTCCGGTGGTAACTGGATTTATTGCCGCTGACACTAACGGTGCATTAACTACTATAGGAAGGGGTGGATCAGATCTCACCGCATCCATCTTAGGCGTATCCATAAAAGCAGATGAAATTTGGATATGGACAGATGTTGATGGAATCATGACGTGTGATCCAAAACTTGTTCCAGAAGCCAAAACAATACCTGTTATTTCATATTTAGAGGCTTGCGAACTCGCTTTTTTTGGCGCAAAGGTATTGTATCCAAAGACATTGGAGCCTGCCATAGAAGAGGAAGTGCCTGTAAGGGTAATGAATACCTTCAATCCAGAGGGAAGCGGCACCTTGATAGTAAAAGAACAGGAGAAATACGATGAAATTGTCAAGGCGCTAAGTTCTGTTCAGAATGCATCTTTACTAACAGTTTCTGGAGTTGGAATAGGCGGGGCTCCGAGAGTTGCTGCATCGATATTCTCTGCTTTAAGCCAAGAGAACATTACTGTAATCATGTTTTCTCAAGGTTCCTCAGAGACAAACATATCTCTTGTAGTTTTAGAAAATGAGTTGGAAAGGGCTGTAAAGGCACTTTATAAAGAATTTGACAGAAGTGATAACGTAATAAAGGAGATCATATACGACGAAGATGTTTGCGTAATAGCTGTCGTGGGAGTAGGGATGAGGGGTACTCCTGGAGTTGCAGCGAGAGTTTTCAACGCCGTAGCAAAGCAAGGGGTAAATATCATCATGATATCGCAGGGCTCTTCTGAGGTTAATATATCCTTTCTAATAAGCAGAGAAGATGCAAAAAAAGCGGTTGAGGCGTTACATGAAGAATTCAATCTTGGAAGAACAGAAACAATCAAAACGTGTTGAAAGAAAGGATCTTGTTATTCTTACTTGGGAATATCCTCCTAGGGTCATAGGAAACATTTCTTTACTTGTGAAGCGTTTGTGCGACAATCTTTTTCCTCTGGGAATCAATCCCTATGTCTTTACATTTGATGAATGGTTTCCTGGAAAGGGTAAAGAAGGCAATATTTATGTAGAAAGGGTTTCAAATTCTATTAAAACCCATGTAAACGTATTTTCATGGACAATAACACTAAATAACTCTTTTTATAAGGCTATTTCCGATTACATGTACGAAAACAAAAAAAAATTTGACTTAATACACGCTCACGAATGGATCACCTGCCCTACTGCAATAATGCTAAAGCACTCATTTGCGATACCTTACGTCTTGAGTTTATATAGTTTAGAAGACCATAGAACAAGTCGATTTTTTACTCCTTATAGCCAAAATATAAAGGACATAGAATGGGAAGGAATTTATGAGGCGAAGAAGATAATTGTTCATGATAAAAGAACCTATCAGGGATTAATAGACATACATTCAGTCCCCAAGTCAAAAATAAAACTTATCTCTTTAAACGAAAATTTTGATGAATTTATAAACATTTACGAAGAGGTAACAAATGGAAAGTTTAGGCATTCTAATGTTTAGTTGGGAGTTTCCTCCAAGAAAAGTTGGAGGAATAGCACCCCATGTGGAAGGTCTATCAAAGGCCCTAGTTCAATTAGGGAATGAAGTACATGTGATTACCTGCGATTTTCCCGGTGCAAAGAACAACGAGATTGTAGAGGGTGTTAATATTTATAGAACTCGCTCATACGAGATAAATACTCCCGATTTTGTTACATGGGCGATGGAAATGAACTACTACATGGAAAAAGAAGCCGCGAAGATTCTAGCGAGAGAGGACATTGATATTGTGCACGCACATGATTGGATAGTAGGTCCCGCTGCGATTGCATGTAAACACGGATTCAGGAAACCCTTAATTGCAACAGTGCATTCAACCGAATATGGGAGAAGACGGGGTATACACTCAGACTATCAAAATTCAATCCATCAGATAGAATGGTGGATCACTTATGAGGCTTGGAAAGTTATTTGCTGTAGTTCTTCTATGAAACACGAGGTATGCTCAGTATTAGGCGTAACTTGGGATAAGGTGCATGTGATACCAAACGGAGTAGAAGAGGATAAAATAGGTATAAAAACTAAAAAATGCCCTAAAGAAATAAGAGACAGATTTGCTACGCCCTATGAAAAGATAGTTTTGAACGTAGGTAGATTGGTTCCAGAAAAAGGCGCCAATGTTTTGATAGGTGCAGCCCCTAAGGTTTTGTCCGTAATGCCTAATGTTAAGTTTATAATCGTTGGAGAAGGATTTATGAGAGACGAACTGCACAGGATAGCCTGGGACTTCGGAATTTACGATAGATGCTACTTTACGGGTTACGTGGATGACTCTACTCTTGATGCGCTCTACCAATGTGCTGATGTAGCAGCATTTCCCTCCATTTATGAACCTTTTGGCATCGTTGCTCTGGAAGCAATGAGTCGAGGTGTCCCGGTTGTCGTCACAGATACAGGTGGATTAGCAGAAATAGTTGAACACGACGTCAACGGTGTTAAGGTGTGGGCAGATAACTCAGACTCCCTTGCTTGGGGCATACTTCACGTTCTCAAGAATCCTTCTCACGCCGAAAAATTGGTAAAAAATTCGAGAGAAAAATTAAAAGAGATTTACAACTGGATAAATATTGCAAAAATAACTGAAAAGGCCTATAGAGAAGTTTATGATGAATATTTAATGAGCGATTGGAAAACTAAGTTTTGAAGGACTTTAAATTTTGTCACATATATTTAAATACCCCGGTATATTGTATACGTGGAGGGTTAGCATGCTCAACATTGATCCTAGACAGTTAGGTAAGATGAAAAAGATGATGAAAAAGATGGGTTTAGAGATGAAGGAGATTCAAGCTGAAGAAGCAATAATAAGATTAAAAGACAAAGAAGTGATAATCAAAAACCCTCAAATAATTTTAACCGAAGGTATGGGACAAAAAAGTTATCAAATTTCCGGAGATGTAATTGAAAAAGAAATAAAAGAAGTAACTGAAATTTCGGAAGAAGATATAAAACTCATATGCGAAAGTACAGGCGTTTCAGAAGAGGTTGCAAAGAAGACCCTGGAAGAAGCGGATGGAAATCTTGCTGAGGCTATTATGAAACTCACTGAATGATCGGTGAAATATATGGGTTCTAAAGTTAACACAAAAATAAGCAAAGAAGTAGAATACCTTAATAAAATTAAAGATAATTTCTTCGCGATAAAGCCTAAACAATTGGAGGAAGTTTATCAATTAATCAGCAATTCTCGCTGCATAGTTCCTTACGGATCTGGTAGGACTTATTCTTCTCTCAAGATAGGTACAAGCCAGATGGTAAGAGACAAAGTAGTGATCACTCCAGAAGACCCTGGTTTTCCTGGAATCGATAAGTTGGAAGAATGGTTCGGTAATACCACCTTTTTACTTGCTTCTGGCTCAGGAAGTTCTCCAACGCCGCATCGAGCTCTTTTAGATTTAAAACTCCATATAGATTGTACGGGTTCAGATCGAACCAATGTTGTTCTCATCACTTCCAATCCAAATTCTCCCATGGGAGAACTAGTTAGAGACTTCGGAACCGTACTAGAACTTAAGGGAAGAACAAAGTCTGATAAGAGATACAGTACTTATGATAGGATGGTTGGATTAGGAATCATGGGAGATCAATTTGAATTAGCCCTCCTCTCTCTTATACAAAGGATCGTTGAGGTGATGTACAGAGGGTGGGACGCATACAGAGTTTTTGAACTAGCAGAGAAAGAGTTCGCAAATATAGGAAAGCTCGTGGATGAAATAGTAACTTCAGAACCTTACTCAAAACTTATAAACGCATTGTTCCAGCCCCATAGCATTACCCTTGGCGGTATAGGTACTAGTTCTCTTGTAGCATCCATGGTCGCTATAAGATTTATGCATGTTAAGAGAATATTAGGAGATGAAGTGTTCGTATCGAGAGGTGAAACGACTCCTCAGCCACGAGTTGGTGATGCAGGTATTTTCATTTCACGTTCGGGAAATACAGAAATATTATTAGACTGGGCTAAGAGTTTTAAAAGACTTGGAGCGAAAATAATTGCTTTTGTGGGACACAAAGATTCTGGTTTAGCAAAAATGAGTGATTGTAAATTCTTACTCGACGATGCTGGCGGAATAACTGGCGGATCTCCGATATTAAGAAGAGATCCGACCACTTTTTATGAAAGAGCAGCATATGTCCTAAGCCCTGCTCCAGTTCATCTTTGCAGGAAGATGGGAGAGTTAGGGTACCTTATGCCTGAGTACTTATTTGATTGGTATCACTCCATTACCGACTAGGTCATACAAATGAAGATAGGTCTAATCTCAGATATCCACGGAAACTTAGAGGCATTGAATGCTGTGCTCAGGGACATAAAAACTGACAAGATGATTTCACTTGGAGACATAGTCGGCTATGGTCCTAACCCAAATGAGTGCATAGATGTCTTAAAAGACCATGATATTACCTCGCTTTTGGGAAACCATGACGCGGCTTCTCTGGGTAATATGAACATTGAGTGGTTTAATCCTGTTGCAAAAGAGGCAATCCTTTGGACAAAGAATGAACTGAGTGAAGATTCAAAAAATTTTCTCAGAGATCTCGATATGATGAGTGAAAAGGGTGATTATTTTTTTGTCCATGGAAGTCCTGTTCCTCTAGGATCTTTTGGTACAAATCACTATATAGAGGATTATTTACTATCAATACAAGACGCCGTAATTGCTTTTTCAAAAACAAATAAAAATATTTTCTTTGTCGGCCATACCCATGTTGCTCAGGTGTTTATCTATTCAGGGGGAAAAATAACCCAAAAATACCTGACATTCGGTGGCGAAATATCCCTAAAAGAGGGTCGATATATCACAAATCCTGGCTCAGTAGGCCAACCTAGAGACGGAAATCCTAATGCAAGTTATGCCATAATCGATACTGAGAAAAGTACTGTAAAGATAAGAAGAATTCATTATGAAATCGAAGAAACAGTTAAAAAAATGAAAATGTTAGGTCTTCCAAGTATGTTATACGAGAGACTGTTTTTAGGGTATTAATAACACTAAAAATATCCCAAGGCTTTGAGAATAAAGATAAATATACCTAAAACCATTCCCGCGATTGCACAAATGCTGGCCACCACGTACAACCAATACAACTTTACCCTGAATTCCGGGTCTTTTAAAATTTTGTCTATATCACTCATATCGACATCAAAAAAGCGTATTGAGTTGTTGTCGGGAGAATCTTCCTTAATTCAATTATATCCGGACGATATAAAAAAATTTCATTAGAATCTTCCTTTACTTTTATGTCTATGAGTTTCTCAACAATCATGAGGTTTACCTTGTCTCTTATTCGAGCGACACCGCTCCCCCAATCGCCAGATCCAAATTCTATGTATATTGGGAGTTTGAGTTGAGAGTGTAGGCGCTTTGGAATTATCCTCGCGAGTAATTCAAGTTCTTCATTTTTAAAAACATGAATAGAACCATCTCTACCTACCACACTAGGTTTCTCTTCTTTAAGCAAGGTTTCAAGGGTTTTTCTCGCTAAGGGAAGATGTATATTCAATGCCTTAACCTGCTTTGCGATTAGGTTTAGATCTCTATCAAAATCTCTGAAAATGCTTATCTCCTCCTCCGAAACTGGATAGCCAAAATTTCGCCAAGCAATTCTCCTTTTTTGATTGTACCGTCCAATCCAGCCAAGAATAATGCCCGATCTGCCCCTCGAGTGAGTTCTGAAGGTCTTGCCAAATCTTCACCCACAGATACAATATGTCCGATCTTGGTGTATTCATATGGAGAGACAAAAACCATCGAATTTGCAGGTATGTTTATCCCCTTTATCTTGATCATTTTTGCCTCTCCACCCTTAAATTCCATTTCTTCATCCGAAACTATCGTAATAAATTGTCCCGCTAGAGGTCCAGCAAAGAAATCAAAGGGTTCGAGTAGTCGATCCTCAATTTCTTTTCTAATTCCTCGAACTCCTCTTTTTACCCTTGTCATTTTTTATGCCTCAGAAACTAACTTCCTTACCTGAAGGCCAGCCTTAATTTTCTTCAATCTAATGAAATTATCTCTTTCCATTTCCTCCAGTCTCATATCTATGTATCTAGCCGTTCTTTCAAGTCTGGGTATCATTACATATTCTAATGCGTTAACCCTTCTTTTTGTCTTTTCCACCTCTAATGCAAGTAATTTTACGGATTCTTCTATCTCTGCAAGACTTATAACGGATTCTAAAGCCTCTTCAAAGGCTTTCGCAGCTTCATCTAGTGCCACGGAGGTATCAATTAAAGAATATCCCCTTTCGGTCACCTTTCGTTTAATTTCTCCGACTGAAAGAACGGGTACGATGACGCCCATTATGTTTCTCGTAGATACATCAATATTCAAATCTCTACCACTTGCTAATGCTGCTTCTTTTACATCAATTACTCCCATGAGAGCTTGCGAAACGATTAATTTTTCAAAGGCGGTTTCCAGTTTATTCTCGGCTTCTGTCCTAGCATCCCTAACCTTATCAATCAAGGCGAAAAATTCCATTATCAAAGCGTCTCTCTTCTCTTTTAATAGTTTATGACCCTTCTTAGCCAGTACTACTCTACGTTTTAGTTTAAGGAGTTCCATTCGGGTTGGTTTAACTCCTTCTATCATGCCTGCCATAAGTTACCTCCAAAAAGTTAGGGGAGCTAACTAGTTTTCTCTTTATATTTTGGATGGTATTTCTTTATGTGCTCTATACTAATTCTTTTTAGTTCGCCCTCTGCTATATCAGTTAAAAGTTCCCATCCAAGATCCAATGTCTCGTCGATACTTCTGTTCTCGTCTTTTCCTTGTTGAACAAACTCTCTTTCATATCTATCTGCGAAATGTAAGTATGCTCTATCTCTTTTTGTAAGAGCCTCTTCACCTACTACTGCTACAAGATCTCTTAGGTCTCTTCCCTCTGCATAACTCGCGTATAACTGGTTTGAAACACCGTAATGGTCTTCCCTAGTTCTTCCGGGACCTATGCCTTCTTTCATAAGTCTGGATAACGAAGGTAACACGTCTACCGGTGGATATATTCCTTTTCTGTGTAACTCCCTACTCAAAACTATCTGTCCTTCAGTGATATATCCGGTAAGGTCTGGAATTGGGTGGGTGATATCGTCGTCTGGCATTGTTAGGATGGGAATTTGTGTCACTGTACCCTTTCTTCCTTTAACCCTGCCTGCTCTCTCGTAATTGGTTGCCAGATCTGTATACATGTAACCTGGATACCCTCTTCTTCCGGGAACTTCTTCTCTCGCAGCTGCAATCTCCCTTAAAGCCTCACAGTAATTAGTCATATCTGTTAATATGACCAACATCTGCATGTTGTACTCGTAAGCAAGGTACTCAGCAGCGGTTAAAGCCATCCTGGGAGTAATTATCCTTTCAATAGCAGGATCGTCTGCTAAATTGATAAACATGACTATTCGTTCTAGAGCACCGCTTCTTTCGAAATCTCTCATGAAAAATGATGCTTCTTCATGTGTGATTCCCATGGCTGCGAAAACTATGGCGAATTCCTCCTCTTCTCCCAAAACTCTGGCTTGTCTCGCTATTTGAGCAGCCAATTCGTTATGAGGTAACCCCGCACCCGAGAAGAGAGGGAGTTTCTGCCCTCTAACCAATGTGTTCATACCGTCAATGCACGAAATACCTGTTTGAATAAATTCTTGTGGATATTCTCTCGCTATTGGGTTAATTGGCGCTCCTGTTATGTCAGATTTGCCTTCAGGAATGACAGGTGGACCCGCATCAATAGGTCTCCCGAGTCCATCAAAGATTCTACCCAACATCTCTCCGGACACAGATAGTTGCATTACCTGTCCAGTAAATCTCACCTTAGTCCCAGCCGTATCCAAGCCTCTTGTTCCTTCGAAAACCTGTACTACTGCAACTCCAGTTCTCGCCTCGAGAACTTGTCCCATTCTCTCTTCTCCAGTAGAGGTCTCTATTTCCACAACCTCTCCGAAAACTACTCCTTCGACTCCTTCGACTATCATTAGCGGTCCTGCAACCTCAGTCACTGTTGTATATTCCCTAACCTTCGTGTCAACTTTCATATTCTTTCACCTCATGCCGCCAATTCCTCAAACTCTTTGTGCATCCTCTCGATTACATCGTTAAATGTCTCATCGACTTTATCTTGCGGCACTTCTTTTAATCTTGCAATATCATCTTTTATCTTCATTTCTCCTATATTACTCGCGGGTATGCCTCTCTCCACCGAACTGATTGCCCTGTGGTGGAAGTCCAGTATTATACTGAGCATCTTGAATTGCTTCGTAATGTGGCAGTAAGTATCTACCTCATGCAAAGCACTTTGTTGTAAGAAATCTTCTCTCAACATCCTCGCGACTTCTAATATAACTCTTTCTCTCTCTGGTAATGCATCCGGACCAACCAACTGGACAATTTCCTGCAACTCCGATTCTTTTTGGAGAATTACCATTGCTTCATCTCTACTAAGCCTGAATTCAGGAGAGACTTCATTATCAAACCACTCTTTTACTCTATCAAGGTAAAGAGAGTAACTCGTAAGCCAATTTATTGCCGGGAAATGTCTTCTGTATGCCAGAGGCGCGTCCAGAGCCCAGAACACTTTTGTTATTCGCAGAGTATTCTGAGTTACAGGTTCTGAGAAATCTCCTCCTGGAGGTGAAACAGCACCTACAACAGTTACTGAGCCAGTTCGCTCCTCTGTGCCGATTGTAATAACTCTTCCTGCTCTCTCATAGAAGTCCGCGAGTCTGGATGCAAGATAGGCTGGATAACCCTCTTCACCTGGCATCTCTTCAAGTCTACCAGATATTTCTCTCATAGCCTCCGCCCATCTAGATGTGGAATCTGCCATCAGGGCAACTGAATAACCCATGTCCCTGTAGTATTCTGCCAATGTAATTCCAGTATAAACAGAGGCCTCTCTAGCGGCGACAGGCATATTAGAAGTGTTTGCACAGATAATTGTTCTTTCCATTAATTTTTCTCCAGTTTTGGGGTCATCTAGTTCTGGAAAGTCTTTTAAAACCTCAGCCATTTCATTTCCTCTTTCTCCACATCCAACATAAACAACTACTTCCGCATCAGCCCATTTAGCAAGTTGTTGCTGGGTTACAGTCTTTCCAGATCCAAAGGGACCAGGTATAGCGCCGGTACCGCCTTTTGCTACTGGGAAAAAGGTATCGTATATTCTCTGTCCTGTTAAAAGGGGCACTACAGGATCTAACTTTTCCTTATAAGGTCTTCCAATCCTGACAGGCCATCTTTGAGTGAGGGTTAAATCTAACTTCTTTCCATCTGTCTCCAAAATCCCGATTACATCATCTATTGTAAACTTTCCTTCATTGTTTTCAATGATTTTTCCCTTCAAATGAGGGTGTACCAAAATTCTCTGTTCAACTACTTTTGTTTCTTGAACCGTTCCTAGGATATCCCCGCCTACTACCTCTGTTCCAGGCTTTATTATTGGAACATAGTCCCACTTCTTGCTTCTATCCAAGGCAGACACTTCAATTCCTCTTTTTATGAAATCTCCTACCTCTCCTCTAATGTCCTCAAGAGGTCTCTCGATCCCATCAAAAATGTTTCTCAGCAATCCTGGACCAAGTTCTACTGCCAAACCCATCCCTGTTCTTTCGACTATATCTCCAGGTCCAATTCCTCCTGTCTCTTCATATACCTGAATCGTTGCTGTATCTCCTTCTAATTTAATGATTTCTCCCAATAATCCTTCATCTCCTACTCTTGCGACCTCGTACATCTGGGATCCTCTCATTCCTTTCGCAGTAACAACCGGACCTGCAACTTTTATAATGATGCCTTTTTCAAATTTCATTATATCCCTCCTATCCGGTAATATCTACTCCAACTGCTTTTCTAATAAGTTCGCGTATGGGACTAATCTCTCTTTCTATAGGACCTTTTTTATCCGGGATCTCTACGATAATTGGAATCGGCGAAATTTTTCTCTCTTCAAGTTCGTCTATTACAGAACGGATGCTTTCTGCCACCCTTTCGGCAATAATAACTATACTTATATCTTCTCTTTTCATCAAATCTCTCAAGATATTTGCTGTCTCCTCGGGTTGTTCGCCCTCATACGTTTCTTTTATGCCTGAAAGTCTGAAACCAGTTACTGTATCCATATCGCCGATAACTACCACTTCCATTCAATCACACCCACAACATATGTTTTCTTATTTTTTCAGCAGGAAACATCTCCTCCTTACATCTTAATACGATCTTTAGATTGTTGATGTCGTTTTCTCGTAACATCAGATATGTTAATAAAGGACTGATTCCAAATGGTTGTCTCCTGGAAAGGTCCTTTCCTAGAACAACTAAACTTTTGTCCAAAGCCCTTTCTAATGGCGTTAAGGAACCATCCTCTTCGTAAGATACTAGTTCATCCAATAAAATCCTACCGTATTTTGTTCCTTCCAGTGAATTAACTAAGGTAAACACTGATTCTGTCTCAGATAAACTTTCTAAAAGAAATTGATGTAAGTCATATCCATTAGGGATTAACAGTTTTTTTATCTCATCTGGTAAAATATTCTCTGCCTTTGCCCTTAATAACAACTTTATATTGGCAACATCTATTTCAGATCCAAAAAATAAGGCAAGAGGACGAATATTCTCATCCGACACAATAAAGACGCTCTTCCAAATGAGCGAATAATAATGTTTGTCCAAAGCAGATTCTAAAAGAAGTAAAGATCTCGATTCTTGGTATGCTGAGAGTTGCCCGTTTAAAACTTCTCCAAACTCTGTGCCCTCGAGTTTTGCGATTAATTCTTCCATACTCCTAGAATCAGCCAGAGATTCTAATGGACTCATGTCTATATCTCCTATCGGGATCATGGAGTCAATATCTAGAGATTTTCCTGCATGTACCGCCCTAATTACCTTCTTGATGTTCTTTATTTCCCACCTTTTTTTCCAAGTAGCAAAAATTTTTTTCACACTCTCCGGAGAAAATCTTACAACAGTCTCATAGGTATCGCATAAACACTGATCTAACATCTTATCTGCATCCTCACTTCCTTTTCCCTCGGCAACTACTACCGCTACGTATTCACCATATTCTGTACCATCCAAATTACTGAGAGTTTCTTGAAAAGAGGCTGATTCTATTATTTCGTTAAATTTAGAGGCAGATAGTAGCCTAGTCTCCATTCCTCTGATTCTAGCATTAGAATATGCAAACGGCGATATATCTATAACAAGTTTTAAGATTGGAGTTATAATTCCTATGAATGCGATTATTGCGGCTACGATAATCAACCCTATAAAAACCTCTGGATAATTACCAAAGCCTAATTTTTCAGCTAAACTTCCTATTCCGCCGAGATCTACTACCAAATATGTGCCTCCTATCCAAACAAGATTTTGTATATCTTTGCCCTTAGTGCCTCGCTTTGCCTCCTAATCCTCTCTTCATATGTGTTATCTACCTCCATTTTCCCGTCTTTGGTCCTTACGATGACTCCGCCAAGACCGGAAATATTCTCTTTGGAGAGGTTTATAGTCGTCTTTACCTTAGTTTCCCCTTCGATCTCTTCTGCTATATCGTCTAATGATCCTTTTTCGATGAAATTAGCATCCTCCTTTGTAGCGATAACAATGAGATCTCCTCCGCCGATGTTTAATCCTGCCTCTTTTATGAGTCTCTTTAAAACCTCTGAGTAATCTTCTCCACCGTACTTTCCTTCAGATCTAATTTCATTGATTTTGTCTCTTGAAATTTTAAAGGCTTTATTAACCACCTCTTCTCCAGCATCCCACTTCATCTTCCTTGCCTTTATCCTAGCATCTGCTATAATCCTCTGTTTTTCGAGAAATGATTCTCTTTCGCCTTTCTCAACAATATCTGCCTTTTTCCTCTCAGACTGCATATTTGCACGGGCAATGATCTTTTCTACCTTAGATCTAGCCTCATTTAATATAGATTCTACCTTTTCATCCGTTTCTTGTGAAATCTTTTCCACTATTTTGTCAACACCCAATCGCAAACCTCCATGAGATCTTTTTAACCAAAGAGTCCTGCACCATACATTATAAGTATGGATATCAACAAGCCGAATATCGCGAAGGTCTCGGACATTACTGACAAGACTAAACTCTTTCCCATTGTTCCTGGTTCTTTTGCCGCTGCTCCTATCCCTCCAGCAGCAGTTATACCCTGTCCTAT
>CAYFZR010000019.1:0-23510 GCA_964347835.1 uncultured archaeon | reverse complement strand
CGCCCTTTCTTGGGCTTCCTATTAATGCTAAAACTTTTACTGGCATATTTATCACGGGTTAAATTAAGTTCTCATGAATTGTAATTAACAAAACCATTTAAATTTATTCATCATATTTTCCCATTATCCGTTCCTCCTTATATGCAACTTAGGTCGATTTACGATACTCGCAAGGTTAATATGGTTTAGGTTAAAAACTAATGAAAGTGATCGAATGAAAAAACATTATGAGACGTACTCCCTCTTGGACGATAGTTTTAGAAGCATGTTAACTTTATTGGAGGGGGAGAGGGTTGATTCAAAGGTAGCCAAGCACAGTTTAAATGCTTTAAGAGCTAGAATTGCTAACTTTGTCCATTTATACGAAGACCTGATGATAGAAGGAAGGGAAGACATGAATGAAAAAGCAAATCAGGTTTTTAAAGTTATAGATAATATGTTGGAAGAGATTGGTGATGTTGATGAGATTGTTCCCATGGAGGGGGAATTGAGGGACTGTCTTGTGCAACTCAACGCGACGCTGGGCGCGTTTGTTCTTTATATTCAGAGGAGCGAACTAATGGAAAAGGTTTCCGACAGGTTGAGTCTTCAGTTATTTTTGACGGAGCGTATTCAGAGCATTGAAGATAAAATGAACGTTAAAATTGGAGAAGTAGAGAGGCGATTAAAGAGATTAGAAGACGAGATTAAAGCCCTACATAGAACACTGAAGGAGTAGTATGAATATGTTGAAGGGTACCTACAAAGAGATCATGGAATTATGTTATGTGAGGGGAGAAATAACATCGAGAATAGTCGCAGAAAATATCTATGGAAATTTAGAAAGAAGGAAGGCGATGATTTATTCTTGTAGAGCGTTGAATTGGTTACGCAAGAGAGGGTTATTAGTGGAGATTAATAGTAAAGACGACGAAACAGATGTAAAGGTATATGCCCCTGCGATTAGTAAAGATAAGTATAATAAAAGAGTAGTCGAGAGTTTATTGTTAGAGTTATAGAGACCTAATTTTCTAGTGGAAGTAAAAGTTATTGTTAATTTATGTTTGTTTACATGAAATGTAAACGTTTAGTTCCAGTGGAAATAATGGAGTATTAAAAATCATTTGAAACAGTCTAATATACGCTTATTTTCGATATAAAATATACATTTACAATCTTTTTATCTAATACTTCTAAATTTATAGTGCTCGCCTTAATCAGATAGTTTATTCGCCCTAACTCCAGTGGAAATGAAGGGGTTTTAAATCCTATGCATTAAATCTATATACTTCCACTCTCCAGTGGAAAGAGAGAGGGAAGTGGTGATAGGGGTGAAGAGTCAAAGCACGTTAGAAGGTTTGTTTGAAAAAATTTACAGGGTCAAAGCAATTTTTAAGAACAAAGAGGTGTTAAGGCATTCGCATACGCCGGCAAACCTTCCTCACCGCGACGACCAGATAAACCAACTCGCTACAATTTTAGTATCTGCTCTACGTAAGGAAACTCCTTCAAATATAATTATGTACGGAAAGACCGGAACAGGAAAAACAGCGGTTGTAAAATACGTAGGGAAAGAATTGGAGAAGATAAGCACAAAGTATGATGCAAATATCAATTTTATATACATGAACTGTGAGGTAGTCGACACCCAATACAGGGTTTTAGCAAACCTTTGCAACAACTTCTGCTCGGAAAGGGTTCCACTTACCGGTTGGCCTACAGATCAACTATATTCTCTATTCATCGAGGAATTGGATAAAGATACTAAGGTAGTCGTTATTGTATTGGATGAAATTGATAAACTGGTTAAAAAAAGCGGAGATGATGTTTTATACAACCTCACAAGAATCAACAACGATCTTGAGAATGTAAAAGTAAGTATTATGGGGATATCTAACGACTTAAAGTTCACGGAGTATTTGGATCCCAGGGTAATAAGTAGCCTAGGAGAAGAAGAGATTATTTTTCCACCTTACGACGCAATACAGTTAGAAGATATTTTGAAACAAAGAGTAGTCTTGGCATTCAAAGAAGGCGTACTAGAAGAAACAGTAGTTCCGCTCTGTGCTGCTTACGCAGCCAGAGAACACGGAGACGCTAGAAGAGCACTAGACTTATTGAGAGTTTCTGGCGAGATAGCAGAGAGAAAAGGTGAGAGAATGGTTACTGAAGAATACGTGAGAATGGCAAAAGATAAAATCGAACAGGATAGAATCATCGAGGTTGTAAAGACCCTACCAAAACAATCCAAATTAATTCTATATTCAATATTACACTTAAAAAACGAAGATGATGGACCCATTATGACTGGAGAGGTTTTCGAGGTTTATAGAGAACTGTGTAAAAGAACTTCTTTGGACGTCTTAACCCATAGAAGGGTCAGCGATCTTATCTCTGAACTAGACATGCTCGGAATAATAACGGCGAAAGTAGTTAGTAAGGGAAGGTACGGTAGAACGAAAGAGATTTACTCGACAATACCGTTCTATAGAGTAAAAACCCTCCTGAAGGAGGAAATTCTGTAAAGATGGATTTATCAAATATAATACATTCTTTCCTAAAAGAGGGAGTAAACGTACATCCAGATACCTTAAAAGAGATACAAAACTCTGAAAATCCGGAGTTGATCATTCAAAGCCTTTTGAGAAGAATCGCAAAAACAGAGAAGCCCCCCGTACTCCTGCCTGAGCACCTAACTCCTATAGAGAGGATCGAAAACGACCTTTCTATAGTAAAAAGTGCCGAGTTTTACCCTATAACGAAAGATATTAGAGAAGAGATAGAAATTCTGTCAGAAATTACCGGAAAATCTTATTGTGAAGGCAAGATTGATGACTTCGTGGACTGTTTTAATGACAGATACAAAAAAATTTGCGTTATTTTTAAAGAGAGAATAGATTTCAGAGACGCCGTTTCTATTTCTTATGCAAATCGCTGCCTGGACAGGAAGATAAAGATAATAGGTATGGTGACAAGTCTTTCAGAAACTTCTAGGGGAAGCGTGATGATAAGTTTGGAGGACCCAACGGGTTCCATAAATGCAATCCTTTCGACTCCTGAAGAAAAAAAAGACTCTAATATCGTATTAGATGAAGTTTTAGGCTTAGAGGGACGGATAAGCAAAGGGTTTTTTATCATAGATAGATTGGCGCGTCCTCATGTTCCTGTTAAAGAAACTCACCAGAAGGTAGATGATCCTATATCTGTTGTTTTGCTATCTGACTTGCATGTTGGGAGCAGGGAATTCTTAGAAAAAGAATTTTTAAGATTTTTAAGTTGGTTGAACGGAGGTGTTGGGAGAGGAGACCAGAGAGCTCTTGCTGAAAGCGTAAAGTATATGATTATAGCAGGCGACATCGCAGACGGCATTGGTATATATCCCAATCAGGAGGAGGACTTGTTGATAAACGATGTTTCCGAGCAATACAATCAAGTCGCGAGGCTACTTTCCCACGTCCCCGAACACATAAGTATAATTATAACACCAGGAAATCACGACGCTGTTAGATTCGCTGAACCGCAACCCGCCTTACCAGAAAATATTGCAGGCCCTCTTTATGAACTCCCCAACGTAACTATGGTAGGAAATCCCGCATACGTCTCTCTACATGGAGTGAATTTTCTTATTTACCATGGTAGAAGTTTTGACGATATGGTTGCTTCGATGTCCGGATTAAGTTATCAGTCGCCCACTCAGATAATGATTGAATTGCTTAAAAGAAGACACTTAGCACCAATATATGGGGAAAGGACGTCTATTGCCCCTGAAAAAGAGGATTACTTGGTAATAGATAAACTGCCTGACGTATTTCATGGAGGACACGTTCATACCGTAGGAGTAACAGACTATAGGGGCATACTCGTGGCGAATTCTGGAGCATGGCAAACGCAGACGGAATATCAAAAGACCCTAAATTTAATCCCAGACCCTTGTAGGGTGCCCGTGATAAATTTAAATACCTTTCATACGACTGTAATGAGGTTTAAATTTAACTAACTTCTTCTGCGGGAGATATTACCGACACGTTGTTTCCTCTGATTACGATAGTTCCTAACTCCGTCTTCTTGTCGTCAGAGATTTCTGAGGTATTTTCTAATATTAGGTTCATAAAATTGTCAAAACCTCTGAGTTTACCGATAAAGCGCTGTCCCCATTTTAGTTCTACACACACCTTCTTATTCAACCATAACTTCAACAGAGCGTCTGCATCCATTTAAATACCTCCGCTAAATTCAATAACGATAGCCAATATCCAAGATATCATGAACAACAACATTAGGATTGCGAATAATTTTCTCTTATCCAACCTTATATTTATCACCTTTTTATCCCCATTATGAAATCTTCGTCGAAGTTAAATAAAACTTCTTCTTTTGATCCATGTTTCAACAATAAAACCTTTTCTTTGATTACTTTTCCTACAATCGCGGTCGAAAACCCTCCATTTTTCAATATCTTTATGACTTCGGAACTTTTATCAGAACCGCATGTAAATATAAAACCCGTGCCCGGATAGACTCTGACCCAGTCTGTGATTTCTACCTCATTTGGGATAGGGATTTTTGCTACTTCTACGATGGCGCCCTTTTCACTAGTTTCGAGTAACATACCTAAGGTTCCTAAAACACCGGGATTGCTTATGTCCTTCCCTGAGTTGACTAAGGCTTTCTTCGCAATCGTTCTCAAAGAATTGTACATTCTCGAGATATCCTCTTTTGGCTTTCTTGTCGTGGAATCCCAGTTTAGCAACCTAGGATAGAACTTTCCGTCTAAGTCTATTGCAAATATAATATCGTCGTCTACCTTCGCGGAAGAACTTAAAATGATTTCTTCTTTTTTCAGTATACCTATGATTGCTACATCTATGGAGTTATAGGGCGAGTCTGGGTGTATGTGTCCACCGAGCATTGGAACATTAAATTTCGATACGCCGTCTCTCATTCCCTCTATCGCTTTATAACAAAATTTCTCGTTCTGCATGGAAACAACGTTAACCATCCCAATGGGTTCTCCTCCCATCGCGTATACGTCATTGACATTTACCAACACGGCACAATAACCCGCCCACCAAGGATCTGTTTTGATTAATCTGTCCCAAACGCCATCAGCTGCGAAAACCAATACATTTTCACCTAGTTGAATTGCGGCTGAATCTTCTCCAAAATCTGCGATGACTCTATCAAAGGAACAATCAGCCTTTTTTAGTATATCTACAACGTTGTGAATGGGCTTTTTTCTAATTACGCCCTCGTACTCTTTTACTGCGCGCACGATATCTTTGAGCATCAAAATCTACCTTATACAAGATAAAAATAAATATATACATATAATCTTTGCATGGTGTGATGATGAGAATATCAATGACTTTGGAGTTAAGAGATGTGCCAGGACAGTTGGTGGGAGCCCTAGAACCGATTTCTAAACATAGGGGAAATATCATTTCAATTCTGCATTTAAGAGACAAAAAAACCCGAAAAGAATACGTTCCGGTTCAAGTTATCTTTGAAGTGGACAGTAGATCTCAGTTAGATAAAATAAAGAAGGGACTAGTCGATAGAAAGATAAGGATCGTGAAGGTAGGAGAAGAGAAGGGAGAAGCCAAGACATCTGTAATTCTAATAGGACATGTTGTAGATACGGATGTAAGAGATACAATAGATAGGGTAAACGAGGTAGAAGGTGTTACAGTAGCAGATCTAGACCTAGAGATGCCAGATCCATTACAAGAATCCTCAGCCCACATGACTATCGTTGGTCAATCCGAAGAATGCTTAAGAAACGCATTAGAAGCCTTGGAGAAAGTCGCAAAAGAAAAAAATCTTTTAATAATAAAGTCTTTGGGGTCGTAGAATGAATATAGCGTTGATAGGATTCGGAACGGTTGGACAGGGCCTTCTAAAAGTAATAGAAGAAAAAAGAGAAGCGCTCAAAGATAGATATTTACTTGATCTTAACATAGTCGGAGTTGCAGATAGCAAAGGTGCAGCCCTAAACGACGATGGATTGGAGATAGAAACATTGTTAAAAGTAAAAGAAAGAGGATCTGTTTTGCAATACCCTAAATACGGCAAAAATCTTACAGGATCAGATTTAATAAAGGAATCAAACGCTGATTTAATAGTAGAGATAACTCCAACAAGCATAACTGATGGAGAACCTGGTATTACGCATATAAGATATGCTTTAAACGAAAAAAAACACGTAGTGACCTCTAATAAAGGCCCTCTGGCTTTATTTTATTCAGATTTGATAGATCTCGCGAGAAGAAACGATGTAGAATTGAGATTCGAAGCCTCTGTGGGAGGGGCCATGCCAATTATAAATCTCGCCAAGGAGACCTTGGCAGGAAATAATATTCTTGCAATTGTAGGAATATTGAATGGAACTACTAATTACATATTAACGAGAATGCTGAAAGAGGAGGAGCCTTTTTCCTATATTTTAAAGGAGGCGCAAGAGTTAGGTATAGCAGAGACAGATCCGACCTTGGATATCTCTGGCGTCGACACCGCCTGTAAGTTGGTAATTATGGCAAATGCTCTGATGGATATGAAATCTAGTTATAAAGATGTTAGGGTAGAGGGAATAACGAGAATAACTCCAGAGGCAATTGAACTCGCATGGAAGAATGGCTATATGATTAAACTGGTTGGAGAGGCAAGAAATTCTAATTTAGAGGTTGGTCCAAGACTAGTTCCTGCTCAGCATCCCCTCTCCGTGGAAGGGACACTCAACGTAGCCATGTTGGAGACAGATCTCGCTGGGGAAGTTACAGTAGTAGGGAGGGGCGCTGGACAAAAAGAGACTTGCAGCGCCTTATTGAGTGATATAATCGCTGTTTATAAGAACAGTATGATAAGATAGACTGCTCATTTTTCTTTTTTCTCTTCGATCACTTTTTCTTCCTTTTTCTCCTCGACTACTTCCTCTTTTTTCTCCTCGACCAATTTATTTAATTTAATCGCTGCACTCGATACGCACAATGCAATAAAGGGGGTAGTAAATATCCAAAGCACATAAAGAGATCCAAAGCCGGATCCACCGATCATACTTAGTATAATAACAACGGCAAATAGTAATACGGTAAATTGGAAATTTTCTCTTCCGAACCTGTAACTCTTTTTAAGACCGTCAATGGCTCCTGAGTCATCCAAGATTATGAGTGGAATTGCATATATGAAAAGTGCATATAAGACTAATCCGGGTATTATCAGAAGAATAAAGCCGATGCCAATCAATATAAATGCTACGATGAAAAATACCCAACTTTTTACAAAGTAGTCAAACCCTCTCAGCAAATCAACGATTTCAACTTCTTCGCCTTTCAATCCTTTAATAACCATGTAGTAAAGTCCGAAGAAGAGCGGCGGAAGCGTTATTATGAAAACTGACCCAATTACTGTCATAGCACCTCCTAAGAGAAAGACAAGCCATTGTTTTTTGAATACTTCCCAACTCTCATAGAGTACGTCTTCTACCTTCATATCAGCGGATTTGATTTGTGACAATATAAACTTTTTGAATGATTTTTGGATTGCGTAATCTGGATAGTTAATTTTTCCGCCGGAAGTAAATGACGAATTTCTAAGAAAATTAGGCTTTAAAATGATTGAATTTGGAACAGTATATATGGATGAGTTTGAAAAACCTTTAAAAGAAGGCAAAATTTAGGGAATATGCTGAAAGGCGTTAAAAAATATAAAAATCTCTATGGTTCACAAGAAAACATATTTGTTTACATATCATGTAAACAAACTATCAAACCAGCCTAACGATCACCTCTTCATGCTCCACGCCCAAACTCTCTGCCACGGACAGACACTTTGCCTTTAACATGTACAACAACCTTCCGGACAACTCGTCTTCATACTCTGATATAACTTCGTAATTTCCCATTCCCTTGCTTATGATGAGATCTGCTTGATCGAATACCTTTAAAAAATCTTCATCGGCTTCATCAAAATTGACTCCGACAGATTTTCCTGCAGATAAAACAGTAATGTCTGTAAACTCTTTTACCTCTTCTATTGTAACATCGTTTATTACAGGAACCTCTTTTGCTCCTATGAAAATCTCTTTACCTTTTTTCTTCAGTTCTTCTATAAGAAGGAGGTCGAATATGAACTCTCCTGCGTTATCGGTTAGAAACAAAATTTTTTGAGAGCTTTCTATTTTGTTTAAAATAGTATCGGAAACGTCGATATCTTTCCTCAGTGAATTCTCTATGTGCTCTAGTCTAAATTCGTGTCCCAAAACGCCAAACTCTATTGCGTTTGCAGAAGCTGATAGGGAAATTAACTCTTTAAGGTCGTTATATGTAATATTCTTAGAAATCTCCATGGCTATTTTGTTGCTGAGTTCTTTCAATTCTTTGTATTGATCTGGATTCTTTGTAACCTCTTTTACAATTCTGTCTCTTTCGGTTCCGAGATGAGCCGGAATTCTATCCTCGGATATATTGTTTGACAGAAAGGATGTAAAACTTTTTAAGACTTCAAGGTGTAATTCTTTATTTCGGGTAGCCAATTCGCTCTCTATAATGGCTCTTCTTACCAAACATGAAATGCATCTCGGCTTTATCTTCATGAATTCACCTTTTCGTTATGGAATATATCATTATCGCGCTGATTATAAAACGATAGAACAACTTTTAAAATTTAATTGGTTGCAGAAATTGAGGATTGTATTTCTTTTATTCCAATATTTCAAATAAACAAAAGTTGACGGAAACAATCATCACACGTAAAATATTTACTGTCAAAAAACCCCTTGAAAAGCTTAGATTTCGAAGGTTATATAAAAGCTCCACAAAGTAAGGTTTCGGTATTGTTATTTGATAATGTCATAGTTAAAGTAGTTACTAAAAAACGCAGAAAAGAATTTTTTATACCTTTTTTTCTCGCAAAAGGGAATTTGGAATTAAATATATTAAAAAAAAGCAAGATATCTTTGGGTAACTATGCCAAATTTAAGGTTTTGAAAAAGAAGGCTAAAAGGTGGTGAAGAATGGTAGTATCGTGCGTCGAAGACATAATGACTAAAAAAGTCCTCACAACAGATGTATCTTCCTCTGTACTCGAACTTACAAGACTTATGAGCGAAAAAGACGTTGGCAGTCTAATTGTCTTAGAGAAAGACAATCCAGCGGGCATTGTTACAGAAAGAGACATACTGAAAAAGGTAGTAGCAAAAGGATTAGACCCTGGAAAAGTCAAGGCAATAGAAATAATGCAGAAACCCATCGTAACGATAAATTTGAGTTCTTCTATATTCGAAGCAGTAGAAGTAATGAACGCCAACAAGATTAGAAGGCTGCCAGTAGTTGAAGATGGTAAATTGAGAGGCATAATTACACTTTTGGATGTAATGAAACATTATAGAGAGATAGGTTGCGCTATAGATGACTTAGTATCCACCATTTCCAGAATATATGAGCGACCGATTGATATTTCTACTTAAATAATTATTACTCGATAAATGCAGGAAGCGAAATCAATGATATGTCCTGTGAAGAAAGGTTAATGTATATTTTGAGAATATCTATAGGCTTAACGCAACTAATCCAGAGATGAATATGATATTCAAAAATAGAGAAGAAGCCGGAGAAATACTTGCAACAAAATTAGATGATTATAAGGAAAACGCAATAGTTTTCGCGATACCCAGGGGAGGAATTCCGGTAGCATATAAGGTCGCGAAAAAGATTAATGCACCTCTAGACGTCGTCGTCGTGAGGAAGATACCTATACCCAGCGATCCTGAAGCAGGATTTGGAGCGGTAACGGTAGATGGATCTTTAGTTCTTAATGAGCCCCTCGTCGCCTACTTGGGATTTGAACCTAAAGAAATTGAGTTCTTGGCAAGAGAAGTAATGATGGAGATAGGTAGAAGGATCAAAAAGTATCGAGGCGAAAAGCCATTTCCTAACGTAACGAATATGAATGTCATAGTGGTTGACGATGGACTCGCGAGCGGCTTTACCATGCTTGCAGCGATTAAATATTTGAAAACGTATACTCCTAAAAGGATAATAGTTGCGGTGCCTACCGCTTCTGCAAGTGCAATTAAGATTGTTAAGCCTGAAGCAGACGAAATTGTAAATTTAGTCTCGGATAGTAAGCCATTTTTTGCGGTAGCAAGTTTCTATGAAAGTTTCCCTGATTTAACAGATGAAGAGGTTATTGAGTACTTGGAAAAATGAATGAAACTCGAAAAAGATATTATCTTATTCTTATCAATTTCTTCTATGATTGAAAATATTTTCAGCATGGCAAAAACGAATAAGGCGAGAATCGCTTTAGGAGCAGGAATAGAAGGAGAAGACTATTTCAAGAGAGCCGAGGAAAAGGCGCTTAGCGCGATAGAAAATGGATATGGTGACGTGATTTTAGTTTCCGAGAAAAAATCTAAAGATATAGATACTATCGTAAGCGACAATCCATGTTTAACTTTAGTAGATTTATTGGTGAAAGGAGAGGTAGAAGGAGCAGTAAGAGGATCTCTGCCTGCTACTCATACGCTATCTTGCTTAAAAAAGCATTATCCTAAAATATTGAGAATGGCTTTTTTGGGTACTTACGACGATAGATATTTTCTGATCGCTCCGGTTGGGATAGACGAGGGTAGGACACTCAGACAAAAATTAGAATTCGCAGAATTTGGTATAAAACTTGCTGAAAAACTTAAAATAAAGCCCAAGGTTGGTATATTATCTGGAGGAAGGCATCAGGACTTAGGTAGAGACGAGAGAGTAGATAAAACATTAACAGAAGGAGAATATCTAACGAACATACTGAAAGATAAGATAGATTGTAAACATTACGAAATATTGATAGAGGATGCAGTAAAAGAGGCAAATATCATAATCGCGCCGGATGGAGTAACAGGAAATTTAATTTTCAGAACTTTAGTCCTTTTAGGAGGAGGAAAGGGTTTTGGCGCACCCGTAGTTAATATCGATAAAGTTTTCATAGATACTTCCAGGGTAAGTCCTAACTACGAAAACGCTATTGCGCTCGCGAGCGCTCTGGCGAAGTAGGGTTATTTACTAAGTTTTTTTACCGAAAAACAACCCCCTTCATTCACGATCTTATATCTACCTCCCTCCGATATGGTAACCGGCAAACATACTCCATGGGAAAGATCGTAACTGGATAAGTGATCAGGATACATGAAAATCATTTCGTTATCTTTTATTCTTATATTGTTCCATCCTTCATACATTTTTATATCAACAAAGGCAGTAGAATTCTTATCTCCTATCAATACCATATTTAATTTAGATGAAAAATCTTCGAAGGCTATCTGTTCTTCCTTTTTTGCTTTATATTCATTAGAAATAACAAATAAACCTTGAAATGCAAATATTAGAATAATTCCAGCAATTATAACCTTCGGAACTATTCCTACTTCCATTATTTCTCCTCAATTTCCTTCTTCAATTCTACAACGGTGTTTTCAAGAGCGTCGATCCTTGAGATCAAAGATTCAATCATCTTCAAATGATTTGCTAATTCCTCTCTAATCTTTTCCTCCATATTCGTCACCCTCCAGTTTTTCGATTATTTCAAGCAAGGCAGGTCTAATTTTTTCGTTCCAAAGTTTTGAGGCTTGTATTTCTGCCTCTTCCCTGGAAATAGATCGAATTTTATTTTCAAACTCATTTTCTAACTCTTTTTTTACTATTTGCTTTATCGTAATGGTATCAAGGCATTCCTCTTCGCCTAAAGGAACGTAAATTGAAGCAGGATCAACTTCCATTGCATACTCGAGCAACTTTTCAAATTCTCTTTCATGCCTTTTTTCGTCTCTTATCCTGCTCTCTTCGTTCAATAGACCAATGATATTTTTTTCATCAAAACCGTCTTCTTTGAGTATAATGCTTATTTGATCATCCGTAAATCCTGCTTCTTTTAATCTAGTGATTTTTTTTATCAATATTTCCCCTCCTAAAGAGTTTTTGTAATATGTTTTCTTTTTCACGCCTAATTTTTAGTAGATTTAAAAATATTTCCTCTAAATCCTTGGCAGTTTTGCTCTTTCTCTGTGTTTCTAAGACGGTTTTACTCTGTAGTTGAGCCTTTTGTACGTTTTTGTCAAACGGTATTCTACCCAAAAAATTGTATCCCCGATCTTCTAATAGTTTAAGTATCTTTTCTTGCTCTTTTATTGAAGAATCGTACATAGAAGCAACTAATCCTTCGAATACTACACTGACGGTATAAGTGTCTCTAAAAACGTGCTTTAACGTAATAGGGATGCTAATAAGTTGAGGTACGTGAGGTATTGTTTGTAAATCTAATCTTATAATGCCTATTATAGAGTCTACAGGAATAGAAAGCCTGTAAATTTGTTCTATATCCGGCGGAGCATCAGTTATAACCACATCATAAACTTCCTTGAGAGCGGACAACAGGGCAATCATCTTTTTATGTTTGGACAAAAATTTGACATCTGCTCGCTCGGAAGGCATTACTAGGGATAAATTGGGATATTTGGAAGTATACAAGATTTCTTCTATATTTTCTATATCGTTACTAAGAAGGTGGGTTAATGTTTTAGAAGGATTAAAGACCTCGCCCATTAACATTCTAATACAAGATGCCTTCATATCTGCATCTACCAGTACAGTTCTTTTATTCAAAATATTTGAGCAATAATATGCAAGTTCGCAGGCAAAGGTACTTTTTCCACTTCCACCCCTGGGAGATGCTATCAGGTAAGATACCATTTTTACACCTTTGATAAAGTCAAAGCAAAATGTTATATAAGTAGGGGTAAGTTTCACTCACATGCAATATAAATTTGTTTTACTTATCACAGGATTTCCATCGGTGGCAAACTTTGTTCTATCACAAAACCCTCGTTTCCTTTTTTTCGATAAAAAAATTCAAATACTATATTCAATGCTATTAAGTTTGTTATTAGGAACTTTTTTGGTTATAACATCATTATTTTTTGATTTATTTTTAATTTCAATGTCATACTTTTTGATAATAGCAATTGCCAGTCTATGTCTAAGGTTTTCAAAATTAGACAAGGTCATGATAGATAATATTTCCGTTGCTGAAATAGAAACTTTCGGAAGTTTCAATCTATTAAGGAAAAATAAATCGGATTTAGATAAAGATAAGATTAAAAACATCTTGAAAACGAAATTGGAGGAACTTGATGAGGAATTTAGTTACTAAGATTAGTAAATTTCTCTTGGATGAGATATACCCTGCTTTGATTTTGCTTACTTTTTTATTAATAGCGAAGATGATATTGACGGGAGCTGAAGCAAAAATATTAAATCAAGACATTTTAGTACCTTCTTCTAGCTTATTTTCATATCTAATTAGAGTTTATATAATTTCCTCGTTGTTTGGGACTATACCTCTATTTTCATTCTATATTTTCGCTTGTATCTGTTATACAAGCTTAATAAAAGACAAATATATCTTAATAAGTTTAAAAACAGTAGATTTTTTTCTAGAAACGTCGTTGCAAAAAATAACTCCGATTTTAATCGATATTTCTGTAATAATTATAGCGGCTTTGGGTCTTTTGACAGGAATTACTTTTTATCATTACACGTTTGAATGGATGTTTTTTGGAAAGGGAAATTCCAAATATAAAAAACAGATATTCCGGTTATTTTTCCTTTCTTTTTCTCTAATAGTACTCTTTAACTACGTTTTTTGGGGTATTGGGCGTGTTATCTTGTGAAGAGTGTGAAAATTCAGCATTAATAAGCGAAAAAGAATGTAAGAAGTGTGTAATAAAGTATTTGCAAGAAAATTTGGAGATTGATAGCGTAATTTTAAAGAAAAATTACAAGAAGAAATATTTTAATCTAGATCTCTTGAAAAATCTAGATATTATTTTAAAGAAAATTAAATTTGTTTTAAAAGAAGGAAAAATAACCGTTGAAGGTTGTGACACATGTTTAAAAGAAAGAAAAACTTTCCTCGAAAAGACATTGGATGATATGTTAGAGAATCATAAAAAAGGAGCATTCGCTATAAAGGAAAATCTCAGGAATTCGATCAAAAAATCATCAGAACTATGCGCACGTTGTAATAACGAATATAGAAACATTCTAAAGAATATATTAGAAGAATTAGAAAAAATAACATATGACGGATTGCCGTTCTATATAACTCCTCACTTTTTAAATTATTTCCTCGATATGAGGGTACCCAAAGATTTCTTATTGCTAGATAAATTTTATTTTGATAGAGGGTCTCTCAACATTTATTTTTCAAAAAAAGGGCAAGACTATTTTGCATATATGTTTTTAAATGATGTTAACATTTCTCACGAGGAAATAGAATTATTGAAAAAAGTTCACGAAGAATTATGTACTAATGTTAAAGAAGAGGCTATATTCGGATTACCGGATTATTTGAAGAAATATATTTTTGAGATTATTTCTGATAATATGGAAAAAGATAGAGGCGAAGCTAGAATTCAAAAAATCTCTGATTTGTATATAAATGGGATTCAGTACTCGATCTTGGAACCTATTATGAATTTAAAAGAAATTCAGAACTGTTATGTAAATCCTCCTTATACAAATCCGATTATCATTGAGGTAGATAACTATGGAACGATGGAAACGAACATATATCTAGAGGAGACTGAAGTAATAAGACTTTCAGAGAGATTTAAAAATGAGATAGGAAGACCATTAGATCTTTCTCATCCAATTCTAGATGGAAAGATAAATGATTCAAGAATAATGATCACTAGAAGACCTTTTACCGAAAAAAATACTATATCGATTAGGAATTTCAGATTTAAACCATGGACACTACCTTTATTCGTAAAGAGAGGTTATTTGTCTCCGGGTGCTGCTGGCTTTTTAGATTTTGCAAACTACGTAGACTTGAAGTTTGCTATATTGGGATCTAAGGATTCCGGTAAAACATCACTGTTGATAAGTATTGTTGGACAATCTTTTCCCACGGAGAGGATAATATACATTGAAGACACGAGCGAATTCCCTTACGATCACTTTTCCAAACATTTCAAAGACCTTGTGAAGGAAAACGTCTCCGATGCCTTAAATGTTGATGGAGAAGGATATGATATTTCGCCAGAGAGAGCAATTTGGAGCACGATTAGAGCTGGCGATGCGAAACTATATTATTCAGAAATTAGGACGAGCCTCGATACAAGACCTGTTTTTGAAGCCCTTAAATTAGAGGCATCGAGACAGGTAGGTTTTACTATACACGCCATGGATATTCCTGAACTTTACACGCGCACAGTAATAGATTTGGGAGCATCACCACAGTCTTTCAAATCACTAGATTTTGTGGTACACACAAAAAAAGATCGAATTTTCGGAACAGAAAAGAGAATAAGAAGAGTATTGAGCATAGCAGAAATAAATAAGGATTGGTTAAGAGATATAGAAGAATTAACCAGAGAAAATTGGTTTGTGCCCTTATTCTCGATTAAAGACGGTAATTTGAGCCTAAATAGGAATAACATATTGAGAAAAGATGGAATTTTACGGAGGAGATGCGCTGAGTTGAACTTAGAGACTGAAGACGCCATTGATTATATTCAATGGCGATCCAAATCATTCGAAACAACGGTAAAACTAGGAAAAAGTTACCCTGTTTTATTGGAGTTAGACTTTGTGGTAAAATCGAATAAAATTTGGCGGATTTTGATGAAAAATAGTAAAGAAGAGTTTGGAAAGCCTTTATTTAATGATGTATATGAAAAGTGGGAGGATTGGATCCTTAATGCAGTTTGAAAAAACAAATAATCAAAAACGGAAAGAGATTTTTGAGGAGATGGAGAGGGTTGGAATTGAAAGAAAATACTTCTTCAAGTTAAATTTATTTCTTTCAATTGGACTTTTAATTCTGGGAACCCTTTTTGCTTACATCAGTTTTTCACTGTTCAAAGATCTCTCTGGATGTTTGATAGGGTCTTTTATGGTTATACTCGGGGCTTTAGGCTTTTCATATATATTTATACCGAATATAATTGAGTTTCACTTGAAATCCATAATTGAAAAGAAAAAAACAGATGCATCGCCTGTTATTTTAAGATTTTTTGTGGATATGGTCACCTACTTAAAGATTAATCCCCACCTATACAACGCATTTAAATTTGCAACAATTTATTCTTCGGGCCCTTTAGAGAAAATTGCTAAATTAACGATTTCTAGGATTAATCAAGGATTCTATAACACATCTGAAGAAGCCTTTTTGGATTTTGCGGATGAAATAGAAAAAATTTCAAAGCCTGCTAAGAGATTTGCCGAGAGACTATTAATCGCGTTAAATGTAAAAGAAATGGGAGAGAGAAATTTCATGCTCGATAGTGCCGTAGAAGATTATACTAAAGATCTACGCCTAGAAAATCAAAATAAAGTCAAAATGCTTGCAGATAATTTGACAAATTATATTTATCTTGGTGTTTTAACTCCCATAGTTATTTTGATGATAGGACCGTTGATGTTTAGTGTAATAGGGGGAAAACTCTCTGTTCCTACCTACGCATTTCTCTTTTTGATAGTCTTACCTTCAATAATATTGTTTTATGGAATTTTTTTGCTTAGGTATAAACCACTACTGCTCTCATACGGATACATTGGAAAAGCAGATTATAGAATATTAAATATACCCAGATGGATTGTTTTTTTGGCAATCACCTTAGCTTGTTCACTTTTATATTTTTATTTTAGAACATTTTTTGTAATTCCATTACTTTTTATTTTAATCTCGATTTTTTTCTTATTTTTACCTTCTAAAGGCCAGTTAAAAATTAAAAGAAATGTTGAAGATATTGAGCAAAACATTCAAGTTTTACCTTTGATATTAGCACAGTCGTTAGTTGGTTACGGAACTTTAACTAAAGGTTTAGAACAGTCAAAAGATATTTTTACGAATAAATTTATTCAAAAAATAGTTTTACAAACTTTATTTAATTTAAAAAACCTTAATATGACCTTTTCTAAGGCACTATTTACATCTTCTCCTGAACTAAAAAATTCAAGAACTGCAAGGATGATATCTGATACTGTAGATTTACTCGTAGATTTAGACGCTGTTTCCGCCAGTAATTCTCTAAAAAGATTACATGGAACCTTTAGATCCCTTGATCATCTTTCAAGAGAGTTGAAGTTAGAGACTACTAGCAATTTAACATTCTTAAAAATAATGAACCCTGTACTGTCTTTTTTAATGTTATTGTTCGTGGGAATGTTCTTTCATCTAAACTCTGTTTTGAGAGAAGGGAGTTTAATTTATTTTTCAATACCAGACCCAATTTTTATGTTTGTTATGTTGTGCATAACTCTATTTTTTGTTTCTACGATTCTTGTCTGGGTTATAAATGAATTAGAAGAGGGAGATAGAATTAACTTACAAGCAGCGCTAGGAAAATATAATTTTATAACACAGACGATATTTTCGGTTCCAATTTTAATTTATCTAATGATAACGGGGGTGATTTAATGGAGGCTGGCGTCAGAGTTGGAATAACTATAGTCATCGGCGTAGTCGTTCTGGCCTTCGTGATATACGTGATTAGAACTTTGGGCGCTGAGACCGTTGAGGTAGGAAAAGAGGCATTGAGAAACGCATCTTTTGTGGTCGGTAAGTGATACCCATGGAACTTGGTACGAGAACTGTATTTGCAATAGTGGTAACTATACTGTTGTTTTCATTTGCTTTGGAAGGAGGTAGCAAGTATATCCTCTGGAGGAGTTATGAGGCGTGTTATGCTATGACAAACTCCCTAGAAGAAATACTAACGAGCATGAGCGTTACTCCTTCTAACGTAGAGGTAGTCTACGAATTACCAGAAAAAGCCTTCAGATACTATTATGAAATGAAGATAGTCCCAAAAAACGCATCGCATTCCTTAGTTATCATAAACCTTAACAATGGGGATATAATCAACATTCCAATCTCTTACCATGTTAATTGCCCTAAAATAAAGAGTAATTCAAGAGTAAAGATCAAAAAGAGATACGACAAGTTTGAGGTAGTTTATTATGGAGATTGAGGATGTTTATGCCAATATAATTTTGGTTATCGTCGTAATAATGTTAATTACGGTAGCGGTAAACATAGTAAAGATCGAACTCGAGAGGGAAAAAATACGGGACGAATATGATAGGATTGTTGAGATAAAAGGCGATTTTTTAAGAGCATATAGCGATTCTAAGTACAATTCAACTCGCTCTATCATATTGGAGTCATATAAATTAGAAGATAAATCTAAAGTAAAAGGAAAATCAATCCTCTTAGAATATAACTTACAGGGAAGGCAAATTAAACACAAGTGGGGAGATAATAAAGAAGGCATAAGACTTTCTTGGCTTGTGTGTATTCACACAGGAGATTCTAAGTTTGTACCAGGAAGATTAACGGTGATCTTATGAGAACCTTTCAAGTGATAGGATTGCTTTTCATACTGGTAATATCCTTTGGTATAATGCTTTATTCTTCATTATACAACTCGAAATATCCATATCTGTACAGACAGGACCTTGGATACTCCACCTTAGATGCTTTGGGTTACATTTCCACTCCAGTAGAATTTAAAAAGGATCTCTCCATACCTGACGAGACGTTAATAGACACTTTTATCATTTCTTACGAGACCAACGACGAAGAAACAGCATTACTTGCCTTAAAATATGCCTTAGATAATCTTCCCTTAGATTTAAAGTTTAATTTAAAAATTGTAGGAGAAAACAAATTATTTTTAGAAGAAGGCTCTAAAGTACCCATATTTAGGGATATTGTTACCATAAGAAAGCCAATATCAACTAAGAGAGGGAACATCATAGTGTTATTTACTCTTTGGTAAGAAATTTTAAAAATAAAAAGCTTTATAGTCTAAAAGAAGCTTTATAATTCCATAAAATTCTATCCGAAGTTTTCGTCATTTTATAGGGAGCTGAATTTTAACAATATATTGTAAACCTTCAAAACTTAGATAGCAACCTACTGGTTTTATTGGTTTACCAGGAGATCTTCCGAAACTAAGATTATGGTCCTACCAATCTTCTTCCTACCCGTCCTACCCCTCCTCTGAATATAACGTATCTCCGAAGGAACTGGCTCGTAAAATACCACCAACTCCACCTCAGGAATATCAAGACCTCTTCCCCGATACTGGTGGCCACCAAGACATTAAACTTATTATTCCTGAATTCCCGGATTATTTCTCCTGCTCTTCCTGTTTAAGACCTTTGTCCTCATGGAAAGATACTTGGCCCACGAAGCGAACGGGTCGAGCAAATCCACTTAGGCTCTCTACTATCCTCTTGCCAGTATCCCTGTACTGGGCGAAGACTATTATTCTTGAATTTGGCTTCTCCTCCAATTGTCTCTGGATTATTTTTCTTAGCATGGTTAGCTTAGGATGATCCAAACCTATTTTCTCTTTTACGATGCTTAATAATTTTAGGAAGCGAATATCTCTTGCTATCCTTTATAAGAGCGGCTAGAACCATGTAATGCAGTATACCCATCTTTTCCAAGAATTTTTCGAGCTGTTCAAGTCCTTGAGACTCTATTAACTCGAGAGCGTGGAATAGGCTCAGGCATGCAGACTGTAAGGTTTTTACCTGGTATAGGTAGCCTCCGCGCCTCTTTAACTCTCTATCAATCTGTTCTCCAAACTCCAACAAACTACCACGATAAACTTCATCAGGCTTTTATCTCTTAGAAAACCATATCCTTGGAGCTCTTTAATCAATTCTTTTTGCATCTCTCCTATAATCCCCGAAATCTCCATGTATTCCTCTGGGAGTTTTACTTCTACCTTCTCTACATGGATGGGGTGTAAATAGGGCCTTACATCAGGATCGTTTTCGCTCCTGTATTCTATATGCTGGGCGAACAAGTTAGAGCATATCACATAAATAGATTCCTTGGTGTTCCCAGGAGAAGCTGTCATAGCCAGAATTAAAGGCTTAGGAGCCTTCATGTATTCTCTTGCTATATGGGTGTAGGCATAGTTTCTTCCATTAAAAGTTGTGAAGTTTTCTCGGGTTTGTTATCAAAGTGGTCTCGCCCTACTAAAAGACCTCAGCCTTTCAAATTCCTTTAGGATAGGAAAGGAAAAACCACTGCCAGACCTTAAATTCGGAGAGAAAATAACTGACTGGAACTACATCCTGGGTAGCGTTGGTTCTCAATAATTTCCCCGAAGGAGTTTGTTCATAGGAGAATAGCTATAGATATCTATATTTCAAGGGTTTGATCTATGTTTTTGAGGGCATTCTTCATTTCTTCTTTTAATCTTTCTAATGTTCGTTCTAATCTTCTCTTTATACCCTCGTGATATTGAATCAGTAGTAATGTATCTTTTATAACCTGAGCTAATATTTCCAGTCTTTTCATAGGGTCTTTTACTAGGTGTAATTTAGTAAAGGGATCTTCTATAATATTTTTATCGAAACTGGATTCCGAAAGGTGCATTTCGAAAAGGTAGGGTGATATCAATACTTCTAATTGCAAATTACTATCAATCTCATAATACTTTCTTGGGCGTCCCCTTTCAACTTGCTGTTGGGTATTCGTAATAATACCAACATTTTCCATCAAATCTAGATGCTGTATCACCGCTTTCTGTCCAATATCTAATTCTTTTGATAACTGACTTACGAAGCGGGGTTCTTCAGATAACAAATGGAGAATCTCTCTCCTCGTAGGAGTTCCCAATATATCGAGTAGTGCCTTAGCCTTGATCATGACGATCCTCCAATTATGATTACTACATTATTCTTGTCAATAGGTTTATGTATCTGTTGGTAATATTAATGCTAAAAAAATAACAAAAAGTTACTAAAACCGTACAGCAAAAAAAAAGGAGGTGGTATTTTGGCAGGTCAATTGGGCGGTAAACCAGTTATAATTCTTCCAGAGGAAACTTCGCGATACATGGGAAGAGACGCAATGAGAACCAACATTCTCGCCGCGAGAATAATAGCAGAGGCTGTGAGAACTACCTTAGGACCTAGAGGAATGGATAAAATGTTGGTAGATTCCCTAGGAGATATAACAATAACAAACGATGGAGTTACGATTCTTAAGGATATAGATGTAGAACATCCAGCTGCTAAGATGATGGTAGAGGTTGCAAAAACGCAAGACGATGAAGTGGGAGATGGTACAACTACTGCGGTAGTTATTGGAGGCGAATTTCTAAAGAGAGCAGAAGGGTTGTTGGATCAAAACATACACGCTACCGTAATAGCCTCAGGTTACAGGCTTGCGGCAGAGAAGGCTAACGAGATACTTGAAAATATGGCTATAGATATATCAATAGACGATGAAGATATGCTCAAACAAGTCGCAGTAACAGCTATGACAGGCAAGGGAGCTGAAACCGCAAAGGAACATTTGGGAGAATTGGCAGTTAAGGCGGTAAAGCTAGTAGCAGAGGAGATAGATGGCAAATATGAGATAGATCCAGACGATATAAAGATAGAAAAGAAGGAAGGAGGAAGCGTAAGCGATACTGAACTTATAGAGGGAATAGTGTTAGATAAGGAGAGAGTTCACTCAAGGATGCCTAAAACCGTGAAAGACGCGAATATAGCATTGGTAAACGCCGCTGTAGAAGTAAAGGATACTGAAACAGATGCTGAAATAAGAATCACAGATCCGACTCAGTTAAAGGCTTTCTTAGATGAGGAAGAGAGAATGTTAAAAGATATGGTGGAGAAAATAAAGGCATCTGGAGCCAACGTAATCTTATGCCAAAAGGGAATAGATGATATGGCTCAGCATTTCATGGCAAAAGAAGGATTGTTTGCGGTTAGAAGAGTAAAGAAATCGGACATGGAGAAACTTGCAAAAGCTACAGGAGCAAGCATAGTTAACAGTTTAGATGATCTTACTCCCGAGGATCTAGGAAAGGCAGGTATGGTAGAGGAGAAAAAAATAGCTGGTGAAGAGACGGTATTTATTACAGAATGTAAGTATCCGAAGGCTGTTACCTTGTTCGTAAGAGGGGGAACTGAACACGTCGTAGATGAAGTAGAGAGAGGTTTACATGATGCAATAAGGGTAGTGGAAAGTGCCACAGAAGATGGAAAAGTTGTTCCGGGTGGTGGCGCATCGGAAATAGAAATAGCTCGCGGTTTGAGAGACTACGCTGAGACGGTAGGTGGAAGAGAACAACTAGCCATTACTGCTTTTTCAGAAGCAATAGACATAATACCTAGGACTTTAGCGGAGAATGCAGGATTAGACCCTATCGATACCTTAGTAGAATTAAGATCTGCTCATGAAAAAGAGAGTCAAAACTTTGGATTGGATACATTCACAGGAAAGCCAGTAGAAATGATTAAACAAGGAGTTATAGAGCCGCTAAGAACAAAGACCCAGGGAATAAAGTCAGCAAGCGAAGCAGCCGTTATGATTCTAAGGATAGACGATGTGATAGCAGCATCGAAGAGGGAGTTAGGAGGTCCTCCAGGAGGTCCTCCAGGCGCAGATTTTGGTGGAGAAGAAGAGTTCTAATCTTCTCTAATTTTTTTATTTTTTTATGTATTCGAGTTCGTATGAATATTAAAAGTCTCTGAGACTAACTTTTTGAATTCTGTCATAAATTCTGAAGAGAATTTCTTTTGATCTATATCCAAATAAATTGATGAGGGATAGCCACCATAAAGAAATTTCCTAATAAGCATTTCAGAGGGACTCGACAATCCTTGAACTACGTGCCCAATAACGAAACTGAGGATAAGAATCAAAATAATTAATACCCATGTATTCTAAAAAAAGCAACTTTCAAAATTTCAGTATTGGTCGATATCCAATATATTGGAGGAATGGAAAGAAATAATCCAGGAAGTAGCATAAGAGTTCGTAAGTATTCAGTTAAAGATCGAGATTTTCCATCGGTACCACTTAGGTATTAGCATTTAAATGGATTTAACTAGTGTTGAATAATGTGTCACTTTTAGTTTAATATTGAACTTATGAAAAACCTCAGAACGCTCCGTTGAGATAATGGAGATGCTGAGGGCAAGCTCCCAGGGAGTGAACATAAAATTTTAATATAGTAGGTTTAAATATAAAGACTAAAGGAAAGCGGCTGGTATGAAAGAGGCAATAGTTAATATTTATTATGAACCAAAACTGAAGGAGCCTATACTTATTGAGGGCTTGCCAGGAATAGGACATGTCGGAAAATTGGCTGCGGAGCACATGATAAATGAAATTGATGCAAAGAAGTTTGCAGATCTTTTTTCCCCAGATTTTCCACCCCAAATTCTCGTGAAAGAGGACGGTACCATAGAGATGATGTCCAATGAATTCTATTTCTACGAAGGAAAAGGATCTCATCCTGATCTCATATTCCTCGTGGGAAATACTCAAGGTTTAACCTCTCAAGGTCAATACGACATCGTTAGCAAGATATTAGACGTTGTTGAGAAATATAATACAAAGCAAATATTTACCCTAGGAGGTTATGGTACAGGGAGAATTGTAAAAAAGCCGCGAGTATTTGGCGCTACAACTGATCTCTCGTTGATTAAAGAGATGGAAAA
>CAYFZR010000018.1:0-92586 GCA_964347835.1 uncultured archaeon | reverse complement strand
TGGAGATATTAAGCTCAGGATTTGTTAAATGAGTGAGATTTGGATCGTATACCTTAGGTATGACTCCAAGTTCTACTAAATCTCCTTTCAGTGCCTCTAAATTATCCGACTCAATTATCGCGGCATTTCTATTCAAAATCATTCCAACGAAGATAATTATTAGCAATATCACTATGTGTTTGTTAATCTCCATAAAATCACCTAAACTCACCATCAACTCTTAGATCATCTATGATTTCAAGAACGCGAAGAGAAGCGGGACAGGTTTTCTCGCAAAGACCGCACCTTACGCAAAATTGTGCTACATCTTTCGCGCGCATCTCTTCTGAATAAACTTCCTTTACATCTTCGTATCTGTACTCTTTACCTTCTATGATCACCTTTTCTTTGTTCTCTATCCTTTTCTTTACATCAGAAACCGTTAATTTATTAGAATCTAACGTACCGTCTGCAAATTTAGCCCTCACTCTCATGCCTTGATCTACCGCAAAAGCCTCTTCTACAAGAAGTTCGACTCCCTTAAGGATATGGTACCTATCCGCGTTATAAGATCTTGCTGCGATTTCAAAACCTGTGGGATCTATCCCCCTTGGACACTCAGTCATACAAGCCCTGCATTCGTAGCAGACGAGTGACTGGAGATGCCCTGATCTCGCTGCCGTTATAACCAAACTGCCTACGAAAGCAGCAATAAGATTAAAAGCAACTACATTCAGCCTTAAAAATGATTTTGGCATCTCAATACCAGTCAAGCCGTACACCTCTCACGAATTATAAAGTGGAACTTGATTAATTGGGTATCGATTTAAAAAAGAGAAAAATAAGCAGATTAAATCTTCTTTTGAAGAGGTATAGATTATTGGAATTTTTCTTTACAACATAATGTTTGACTTACAATTTTAAAGAAAAGAACCTTTACGAAGATTATATGATAGTTTATACTGACCGTGGAGACGAGTAGCCCCTATTAGCCCCTATTATAGTGGAATATGTGTCACGCTGCTTTTTATCTAATTCTCCCTGAGATGCCACGACCGAATAATATAAATACAAAGATTGTACAAAAGCCGAGTTTCATGTCGATTTCGTAAAAATGCGAGATGATTTAGCATGAAAATAATACACACCGCAGATTTAGACATAAGTTATAACATGAATAAAGAGAAAGAATCCCGAATTGAATGCTTACTTAATGAACTTGAACAATCTGATGCCGACCTGCTAGTTATCGCAGGAGACATCGTTGAGACGGGAATTGAAAAAAACTATGAAAAAGCCTCGGAAATATTGAGTAGAGTAAAAATAGAAACGATCTTGGTGCCTGGAAACCATGATTTTTATTATGGAGGAAATATTCCCTTTTCTTCTTACTTTTATGACCTACAGACAGCATTGGATATGGATGATATTCAAGGGGAAAAATTTAAAAAACCTCTGATTATCAACGACAATTACATTTTAATTGGCATTTGTACAGCACGGAGAGATGAATCAGGAGGAGTAATCGGACACGGTCAACATATAGTGGCAGAGAGCTTATTTAGAAGATATGGAAATGAAAAATACAAAATTTTGGTAATGCATCATCACCTACTACCAATCCCCATTGGAGGCTTAGAAAACAATATAATAAAAGATGTGGGGGATATAATAAGGATGGTCTCTGATTGCTCGATAGATTTAGTTTTAACCGGGCATCAACATCATCCTTGGGCGAGTAGGTATTCTTCTGGAATTTACGGAACGCAATTTACTACTGTTTTAACTTGCGGTTCTCCGACCATGAACACTTTAAGGGGATTCCGGTACAACAGTTATAATGTTATCCAGATCAATGATGAATCGAGGAATTTAGAAGATGCGTATGTCAAGATACTAACTGGTGAATGGGAATACGAGAATATGATACCGATAGAAGAATTTGTCAAAATCCCTCCGATGTCCCACAAGGATTTCATAAGATCAGAATACGCCCACTATCTGGAAGGTTACGTTGGAGATCATTGATAGTTTTTGCAAAATATAGAAGATTTAAGTATCCAATATCTATTTTTTCTTGACAACGGAGAATCTTATACCAGAGTTGTGTAAGGTGAAGAAATGTACATAGGGATAGACGATACAGATTCGCTTTCAAGATTCTGTACAACGTATCTTTGCTCTATATTAAAAAGTAGATTACAAAAAGAAGGTTATGAAGTTTCTATTCCAAGATTGATAAGATTAAATCCGAATATACCATTCAAAACAAGAGGAAACGGAGCAGTATCTTTGGAAATAAAAGGAGATATAAACGATGAGATAAAAGAGATCTCTATCAAAACTTTGGAAGAATTTTCTGATTTTGAAGATCCAAACACTAATCCAGGTATTGTTTTCTGTAATAAAATCGAAAAAAATATGATAAAATTTTCTGTTAGGGCGTTACATGAGATTCTTTTGTTAGAAGATGCATTGAAGATTATAGAAGAGAATAAGTGTGAATCAATAGGATACAAAAATAAAAGAGGTATTATAGGCGCTTTAGCCGCGATTGCTTTTCCCTTGCATGATTATACCTATGAATTGCTTGCTTATAGAAAAGAAAAGAATTGGAATTCGAGAAGAAATATCGATAAAGAAAGTGTAAAGCGATTGAATCATTTTACATTCGATAATTACGATTATGAGAACGATAAGATTGTAATCGCCCCTAATGGACCCGACCCAGTTTTATTTGGAATCAGGGGAGAAGATCTATGGAGTTTAAGAAAAAGCCTTGAGATCATTGAATGCGAAAACTATGATTTTTCTGATGTATTCTTAACGAATCAGGCAACAGACGCCCATATAAGAAATGTACAAAAGGATAAGGCAGAGAGGGATAAGATAAGAGAATATGATTCTGTAGAGCTAACAGGTTTTGTAACCAGAGACCCTTGGGTGATAAAGAAAGGACATACCTTTTTTGAGGTTGATGGAATAGTATGCATTGCTTTTGAACCGACAGGTTACTTTAGAAAGAAAATAAGATATCTAAGAGAAGGGGACATGGTAAGAGTCTTCGGCGGAGTAAAAAAAGAATCAATAAACCTCGAAAAAATCGAAGTTATGAATCTAAAAGAAATTAAGGAGAAGAAAAACCCAATTTGCTGTGGTAAAACAATGAAGTCTGAGGGTAAAGGAAAAGGTTTTCAATGTAAAATATGCAAGAAGAAGAAAAGAGAGGGCGAACAAAAGGTAATTAAATTACCCAGAAAAATCAAGTCCGGATATTACGAGGTTCGTCCTTCTGCAAGAAGACATTTAGCGAGACCATTATCTAGGATGTTCGCGCTTTACAGAAATCCATGGCAGAGAGAGGGATATCATTGAGAACCTTTTTAACCGTAATATTGCTCATAATCTTTCCTGTAGCATCTACCAAAGTGTTGATAGACGCTTCCCACGGACAGCATTCCATCGATTCGAGTATGTACGGAATGTCTAGACTGGTCGAGAACTTAGAGAAAAATGGCTTTACCGTATTCGAGAATCGTAACCCAATCTCCGAAGATTCTTTGAAGGGATTTGACATCTTAGTCTTGCCGAGTATTGGCTTTGGAATGAATTTTAACGAGAGTGAAATTAATGCGATTAGAAATTTTGTTGACACTGGAGGAAGTTTACTCGTTTTAGTAGACGCTTATAAAAGAGCCCCCGAGATCTATAACGATATTACAGAACCCTACGGGATCAGCATTAGACATAACCTTATTCTGGATCCCAAAGTAATCGCTGAGGTCAAAAATTTCTCTGATCATTTAATTACAAAAGATCTATACAAGATTATATTGGACTGCGGGTCTCCCCTAACCGTTAGCGGAAATGCAGAGATTCTTGCATGGACTAGCGGATCAAGTTGGGCAGATAATTTGGAGAATAATGGAAGCGCGTCTTATAACCATTTACATGACCCAGAAGAAGAATATGGACCTTTTCCTGTAGTTGCAATTAATGATGGCGCAGGAAGGGTGATGGTAATTGGGGGCGGTTATTTGTTTGAGAATACGTGTTTGAACGTGGCTGAGTTGAGGCACGAACACGAGGATTTATTGTATGAGAATGAACGTTTTGCTTTGAATGTATTCAAATGGTTGGCGAGAAGACCTTTCTCAAGGGAAGAATTTAGAATAGAATTTAATTACGAGGTTAAAAAAGTCATTAATGAAAGCAAACCAAATTATCTTACGTTTAACATAAGAAATCCGAACTCATTTGTTATTGAAAACGCCAAAATAATCTTAAATACCTCCGGATTTAGGCGCACATGGAATACGATACTTGCATCAAATGATACTAGGAGTTATAATGCGAGTTGGCATCCTCCTTTGGGTAAAAATAATGGATATCTAATATTAGAGTGTAAGGCAACCGATGGCAGGATAATAAAAAAGGCGTACAACTTCACTTATGATGTAATAAGACCTATAATAGAGATAAAAAAAGAGGTTGAAGTAAACAAGACTACACCTGAATTAGTTACAAAAACGGAAGAGAAGAAACCTTTAACAGAAAGAATTAACATTTTTATAATCCTACTTCCAGTTTCGTTCGCGATAATTTTTTTCGGATACAGAATATTCAAAAGGAGAGATAAGCCACTTAGTCTATACTCAGTAAAAAGAAGGGACCGATATAGGTACAGGTTTAGGTAATAAAGCCTCCTTACCCTTATCCAAATTTGCCTCCTAAGTTTAAGTGAATTTTTACCACAATAATATTTAAATGATGGTATAAATTTTGAGGATATTATGTTAATCTTGTCACATACCGATGCGGATGGTATATGCTCAGCCTCTTTGGTGGTAAGCACAAATCCTTATTCTGATGTACTACTTACGCAGCCCAGATATTTGGATAGAGAATTGGAAAACGTGTTGATCAGAAAATATGATAGGCTTGTTATATGCGATCTTGCAATTGACTATTCGATAAGGAATGAGGTAATAAATTTATTCCGTGAAATAAGTAAGGAAACTGAGGTCACTTATATCGATCACCACCAGTTGATTGGAATATCAAAAGATGACATTCTTGGTAATGTAGTACATGATACCAAGGCTTGCGCCACGGAGAATACATTCAAAACCTTTCCAAATCAAGAATTAGAAAGATTGGTTGTATATGGTGCTGTAGGAGACTACATGGACGATACAGAACTTGTATTAGACATAATATCCAAGTATGACAAGAGAATGTTGTACATGGATGCGGGCTTACTCACTCAAGCCCTTGCCTTCGACGCAAAGGACAAAAAGTTTAGACTTGAATTGATAATGAAACTCTCTCAGGGAGATCATCCTAGGGAGATTGATGGAGTAGTCGATAGAGCAATAAAGGCAAGTAAAGTTGAAGAATCGGTTTATGAGTTGGTCAAAGAAAAATTAGAAGAATTTCAATCAGTTGTACTTCTTGAAATACCTTATGAAGGCTATTTAGGTAAAGCAGCCACATTTGCAAGCGGACTTACAGGAAAAATTGCCATTGCAATGAGAAAAGAGAAAAATACGTATAAAGTTAGCGTGAGAAGACCAATTACCTCAGATTATAACCTTGGTTTGCTCATGCAAGCGGTCGCAAAAAAAGTAAAGGGCAGTGGAGGAGGACATGCTGAGGCTGCTGGAGCAACTGTTCCCAGCGATAGGAAAGATGATTTTATAAGAGAAATCTTGAATGAGGTGAAAATCTAGACGAGTTATCTCTCCACATAAACGAGTAAGTCTTTTATATTGCAATCTGCTTCTTCTATCAAATCTCCTTCTTTGGTTGTCTTTTTCATATCGAACTCTAAAAGATCAGGTGTGATTTTCTCACCTGAAATCTCCAAAAAACCTTTTTCGTCAATTTCTTTCTTTATAAAAATTGGATCTTTCATGCTCAGATGATCAATAATATCTTTTGCCTTTTCTTTGTATTTAGGTCCAATTTTTGATAGTATTGGTTTTATTTTTGTCGGAATCGTTTCAAAATGAGGTTCTCCATGTATTACTGAGATTTCTTTAATTTTTATGGTTCCTAAGATGTCCGAAATAGTTTTTGAGATTATATCATAGTAATTCTCATCTTTAGTAAAGATAATTGCTTTTTTTAGATAAACATTTAAAGGAATTCCGTCTTCTGATTTATATCTCCTCAAAGATGCAATTACTTCTTTTACCACATTCCCATCCTCAATTATCTTCTCATCTATTTCTTCATATTCAGGCCATTTCTCCTCGTGTATGGATCCTCTTGCGTGTGGAAGATAATGATATACTTCATCGGTAAAGTGAGGAATGAAGGGGGATAATAGTTTAAGAATGTTCAATAAGACTAAATATAGGGTATTTTGTGCTGAAATCTTGTATTCATCCTCTGAATAGAGCCTATACTTTATCATCTCAATATAATGATCAGCAAATACATGCCAAGCAAACTTCACTATCTCTTGGAGGGCTGGACCAAATCTGTACGCTTCCATCTCATCTGTCACCTTTTCTATCAAAAAGTTCATCTCATTCAATATCCATCTATCTACGACTCTGTAACTCACATCTTCCTCAGGAGTATAATTTTCTAGATGTAATAAGGCGAATCTACACACATTCCACATCTTCTGTAAAAAACGAAAAGCATAGTTAGCATCTTTCCACATGAACTGTATGTCAGAACCAGGTATGCTGTTAGATGCCCATTGCCTTACAACATCTGCTCCCATTTTATTCATTATGTCATCGGGCAGAACTATATTCCCTCTGCTCTTAGACATCTTTCTCCCGTCTTCTCCATATATCATGCCGTTTATCAGGACCGTCTCATACTGCGTCGCATCTAATAATGCTATGCTTTTCCACATCAAATAGAAGTCCCATGTCCTTATTATATCGTGTCCATTTGGCTGCAAGTCCGCAGGGTATAGTTTCTTGAATTTTTCGTTTATTTCAGGCCATCCAGCAACATTTAGGGCACTCTGAGAAGAATCCCACCATGTATCGAGAACATCTTCTTCCGGTATTAATTTTGAGTTACAATTTGGACAGCTATCGAAATGAGGACTATCTTGTATGGGATCTACTGGCAGTTTTTTTTCTAACGCTAATAACACGTAGTCGCAATCTCTGCAAAGCCAAACCGGTATCGGGGTCGCAAATATTCTCTGTCTTGATATGACCCAGTCCCACTCCATAGACTCAATCCACTCAATCAACCTGTGGCGCATATGATCCGGTACCCAGACAATGGAATTTGTAACTTCCGTCATCCTTTTCTTGAGTTTGGAGATATTAGCGAACCATTGCTCTCTCGCTAAAATTTCTACAGGAGTTTTACATCTCCAGCAAACTCCAACGTTTTGCTCTACTTCTTCTTTCCTTTTCAAAAGATCCATGTTTTCTAAATCTTCTACGATCTTTTTCTTACACTCATCTATATCCATTCCTTGATATTCCTTGGCGTGCCCCGTCATCTTTCCTTGCTCATCGATAGACATTACTATGTCCAATTTATGCCTCTTCATCCATCTAACGTCAGCCTTGTCTCCAAAAGTACATATCATAACGATACCAGTACCAAAATCTGGATCCACGTCTTCATCAGCGATTACCTTCACTTTTTGCTCAAATATCGGTACGATTAAATTTTTACCCACCAAGTCCTTGTATCTCTCATCAAAGGGATTTATGGCTGCTGCAACGCAAGAAGGGAGCAATTCTGGTCGTGTGGTAGCGATTGTTACATATTCTCCGTTTTCTCGTAAAAAACTTATATAACTCATCAATCCCTCTTTTTCTTCGTATTCTACCTCCGCATAAGCAATTGCAGTCTCACATCTTGGACACCAGTTTACAGGATGATTGCCCCTGTATATTAGACCTTTTTTGTATAACTCGATAAAAGAAAGTTGACTCCTTCTTACGTAATCTGGGTTCATGGTTATGTATTCGTAGTTCCAGTCTATGGAAAAGCCGAGTTTATTCATCTGATCTTTCATCCTTACTATATTCTCTTGGGTGAATTCTATACAGAGTTTTCTAAATTCTCCCCTCGAAATATCCCTCTTTCTAATTCCATAGGTCTCTTCTACCTTCACTTCTGTGGGTAAACCATGACAATCCCATCCTTGAGGAAACAAGACGTTATAACCTCTCATACGCTTGTATCTAGCCACTAAGTCTATGTATACCCAGTTTAATGTATGGCCTAGGTGGAGTTCTCCTGTTGGGTATGGAGGAGGGGTATCTATGAAGTACTTTGGAGATAAATCTGGCTTAAATTTGTATATATCCGTTTTTTCCCATTCTCTTTGCCATTTTTCTTCTAACTTCTTCGGATCATAGTTTTTTGGCATCTCCATATTTTTCACCTTAAGAATGAATCCAAACTGCCTTGCCTTGCCGCATCCATTTTGATGCCTTCTTCCATCAAAATTTTGGCGCCATCTTTTGGAGCGATAGTTTCAACACCACTCTTTTTGCTTATAGTTTTTGCCTCTATGCTAGCGATATCAATCATCTTCATTCCGAGATGAATTAAAAACGCTTTTTCTGGTTTTATCTCCTTTAACAATTTAACGGTGTCCTCACTACAGAGATGGTATTTTATTCTATCGTTGGACGGTCTTGTGTTTGGAACTATCAAAACGCGAGCACCTTCATGGTATTTTGATATATCATCGAAGTACTCCGTATCTCCTATGTAGGATATAATACCATTTTCAGTAAAGAATTTAAAACCTACTCCTGATGGGTCGGTATGTATGGTAGGAGTAACCTCTATGTTTAAGCTACCAAAATCCAGAGTCTGGTTTGGTTTAACAGTATAAATTTTTTTTACCTGTTTTAGATGATACTTTGATATGGACGGTCCAAAATTTTTAAATCCTCTGATAACGCTTTTTGATCCGATTAATACGCCGTGTTTTCTCGTCATTCCTCTTGTCATGGCTTCTATCATAACCTCAGCATCTGTGTAATGGTCAGGATGACAGTGAGATACGATTATCCCGTCTATCCCGACGGGATTATATCCAAACTGTATAGTTCTTATGAGCGCACCGGGACCAGGATCGATGTGTATCTTTTTATCACAATTTAACAAAATCCCTCCGGTCATTCTCCGCTGAGTAATCGTGGCGAATCTTCCTCCTCCTGTGCCAAGAAAAACGAGTTCCACCGACATAGAATCTCTTTTAAAATCTTTTATATAAAAGTTTTATCAGATACAACTTTTCTATTTACAAAAAGAGAAAATATGAGCGATTAATAAATCACTATTTAATTAAGCATCTAAATCGAATTAAAGGCAGGCTCACTCCTTTAAAAGAATTCCGATATCACGATTTAACCATCCAGTAAAATAGAAGGCTACCGAATACTCCCATCATCCCACCGAAGTAAAAAACATATGATAGACCTAAAAGGTCCATGAGTACTCCAGAAACAAGGGGACCTGTTGCAAAACCAATACTCATGGCTACGTTGAATATACCCATTGTAGAGCCCATGCCATGAACTCTACCTAATTCAGCGACGAAGGCAGTGGCAGCAGGCAATGAAAGAGATCCAAAAAGAGCCATCACTACACTAACAACCAACAAACCTAAGAAATTATGGAATTTTGGAAGCATAATTATGGCTATAGATGCTCCTACGCTACCTACGAGGATGATTCCCGCTTTATCGAATCTATCAGCCAACTTTCCCGAGGGTCTCTGCAATATGGTCATTAGTAAATAAAATAAAGATAATAAAAAACCTATTTGCGAGAGGCTCATTTGAGAGCTTATCGCGAATACTGGAAGGAATACGAAGACTGCTCCTGTTCCGAAGGCGTTCACGGCTCTGAAGGCACATATTCCTCGAACATTATTATCTTTGAGCATCTTTTTAAAAGAAATATTTCGATATTCCTTCTTTAATGAGGTTTTATCGTCAGGAAGGGAGATCAAAACCATTACCATCGAAATTATTGCTAAAAAACCCATCATGTAAAAGGGAGCCGCTATACTGAAAGTATCTGTAAGTATGCCGCCTATTAGAGGTCCAATTGCCAAGCCCAACAGCAGTGACATGTTAAAAGTCCCCATATGCTGACCTTCCTTGCCTTTTGGCGCAATCTCTGCTGCATAAGCCATGGCTATTGGCAGTACCATAGCAGAAGCAATACCGTGCAGAAATCTTACGATCGTTAACTCGTAGACCGTTTGGGACCAAACGTATCCGAGTGACATTATGAAGTATGAAAGGAGACCTATCCAAATGTATCGTTTTCTCCCCTTCTTATCGGATTGCTTTCCAATTATTGGCATAAAAATAGCCCTCGCTATAGGGAACATGGCAAATATTATGCCAAGCCAGATTCCCGTAGCGCCCAAACTCTGGGAATAAATGGGCATGAGTGGACCCACTATGGCGACTCCTAGCATAGAAGCGAATACAGTTAGAAACAAAACAGCGAATATTTTCCGCTCCATTATCAAACCTCTTTCTTTACTGGACTCTTCTTCTTTACATCATTTATATTTAAAATTTTTTATAATAACCCCAGAAGACATCTCGACAAATAGACCTAAGGTATAAATTATTTGAGACGAGTATCCGTCTTTGGATAGGTGGTATTTTTGAAGGCAGAAGAAATCATAGAAGACCTTGAAAAGTCGATAGAAGATACAGTAGAAGGCTTAGAAGAATCTATTGAGATTCTTAAAAAGTTTAAACTCGAAAAGATCGATAAAAATATGATAGCGAGAGATAAAGACTTATCTAAGGCTTACAGAAACTTAGTGAGGAATTACTATCACCTCATGGAACTATTAGAAGAATTTGATGATACATTTAAAAGTCTTTTTTTAAGAGAAATAATACACGAAACCATCGAAAAGGCCAAAGAGATTGCTTTAAAAGATGGAAGGGAAGAAATAACAAAAAAAGACATAGAAAAAGCAATTAGAGAGATTTAAGATGGAAGAAAAAATAAGACAGATTGTAAGGGAAGAACTGGAAAATCACAGTGCCAAGGCAGAAAAAGAAGCCATCAACTATCTTACTGATTCGCTATCTACTTTTTCACTTAAAAAAGGTGAAGAAGAACTATATGCTCTTTATAAGAACATAGAAGATATAAAGAGGTTGAAATCTACTGCTAAGGCTTTATTATATAGTTTCGGATTTTTTTTAACCATAACGTTGATAATAGTAAGAATCGCGTACTCTGATTTCTTTTCGCTTTCCATTTCGAGCAATTTAAAGGTAATTTTGGCATTTTACTTATCATTTTGTATAGTATTTGCCTTCTTGTCTGCATTATCGCTGTATTTGACCCTTGATAGATTGAAGATCTGATGAATCTTGGTGATAAGTTTGTCTTTATTTCCGTATGAACCCCGGAGATATCAAGTCGAAATAATGGAGCTAATATCAAGTACTCTTAAAAGTGAGGGCAATTTGATTCTTGAATCAGGTACTGGAACAGGTAAGACTATCTGTGCGCTAACTCCCTGTTTGGAATATGCCCTCGATAAAGATAAGATTATAGTATACGTTACAAGAACGAACTCACAACAACAGCAGGTTATAGAGGAATTAAAGACAATAATAGAGAGAAAAGATGTTGAGATAAGTTCTATTGCCTTTCAAGGAAGAAGGCACATGTGTCTCCTGTTTAAAGAGGTTATTTTAGGTTCAGAAGAACTCTCAAGACTATGTAAGAAGAGAAAAAAGGATCATACATGCAATTTCTATGAAAACATGGAAGATAATCTAATAGAGGATCTCTCAAAGAGATTAAAGTGTTTTACAGCCGAGGAACTTATAGTGACGTGTCAGAATCTAAAGATATGTCCTTACGAGATGAATAAGGAACTCGCTCCTCATGCGAGAGTTATAGTCGGACCCTACCATTATATGTTCGATCCAGACATTAGAAAACTTCTACTCAAATGGACGGAGAAAAGGATTTCTGACATAGTATTGATCGTGGATGAAGCGCATAACCTTGCTAATTTTGCGAGGAATCGATTGAGTAGAAGATTAGGAATCTGGGGAATCAGAAGGGCTTTGAATGAATCAAGAGGGATGGAAAATACTTTATATGGGGAAATAACCCATAATGAATTTTTTAACTCTTGTGAAGACAAGATGCACGAATTTAACGAAGAAGAAATTTTATTGAAAAACGAATATGAAATTGCTCTGTGCGAAGCATTAGGAATATCTCTTGAAGAACTCTTAGAGATATCCGAAATACTTGTTAGTCTAGGGGAATATATAAAGGATACTAAAGAAGAAAGGGGAGACCCTCCTGTATCTTATATTTATTCAGTTGGCATTTTTATAAAAGACTGGCTTACCACGAAGAGAGAAGACTTCATAAAGATGTATAGGAGAGATGACTATCCTGTATTAGAAATAAACTGTTTAGATGCAAGCATATCTACAAAAGATGTTTTCGAGAAGGTTTGCTCTTCAATTAGCATGTCTGGCACTTTAACTCCTCTAATAGCCTACAGAGATCTTGTAGGCTTAAACGAAGGCGCCTTAATGAAAAGTTATCCTTCGCCTTTTCCTGTAGATAATAGAAAGATCATATACTCTTTCAACGTAACAACAAGATTCAAAGACCTTAAGAGAAATCCTAATCTATACAGACTTTTAGCGAGAAGAATTAGGGATGCCTGTAATTCTGTTCCAGGAAATTTAATAGTCTTCTTCCCGAGTTTTGAACTTATGAATAGATTGAGGAGTTATAAGGTTCTTGAAGACGTAAACAAAAGGATATACGTTGAGGAGCAAAGACTCAAGCAAATAGAACTGGTAAGATTAATAGAGGATTTTAAAGAGGATAAAAATTCTGTATTATTAGCAGTAATGGGGGGAAGAATATCAGAGGGATTAGATTTCCCGGGGGAGGAGTTGATATGCACTGTCATAGTAGGAATACCCTATCCGCGACCTACAATAAACCAACAAGCACTGGAGAAATATCTGGATAGAAAATTTCACGGAAGAGGCTTCCTTTATGCTTATACAACACCCGCGATTCAAAGATTATTGCAGAGTGCGGGCAGATTGATAAGATCTGATGAAGATAGAGGAGTCGTCGTCATTTTAGATAAAAGGGTTAAAAATCTGAGAACTCATCTCCCGGAATGGTTCATGATATCTCCCGCAAAAGATATTGGACATGAGATAAGAAAATTCTTTGCGTGATCTCATGCATGGTTACGTTAAGATATTACGACCTATGAATTGTTTGTTAGCAGGGATGTTGGTTATAATTGGAATAATAATTACAGGCACGTTGGATATAATTACAATGATTGTTGCCTTTTCCGTCGCATTTTTGATAACTGGCGCAGGAAATACGATTAACGATTATTTCGATGTTGAAATAGACAAAATAAACAATCCAGAGAGACCTATACCCGCAGGAGAAGTAAAAGAGAAACAAGCATTGATTTTTGCTCTTTTACTTTTTTTAATAGGAGTAGGATTGAGTTTGAAGTTAACTTTTCTGTGTATTTTAATCGCTACTTTCAACTCTGTTCTCTTGGTAGTCTATGCATCCAACTTAAAAAGAAAAGGACTTATCGGAAATGTAAGCATCAGTTATCTCGGAGCCTCTACCTTAATATTCGGAGGTGCAAGCGTAAACAAGCTTACAGTCCCTTTTATACTTGCTTTGCTTGCTTTTTTCTCTACAATGAGTCGAGAATTGATAAAAGATATTGAAGACATTCACGGAGATAGAGGCTTTGCGAGGACTTTGCCATTAGTTATCGGTGAGAAGAAGACATCTTTATTCGCTTCTCTTTTTTTAGTAATCTTAATTTTACTCAGTCTGGTACCGTATTTCTTTAATATGTTTGGAGTTAGATATCTTTTTGTGGTTTTATTCGCTGATTTTGTGTTCATTTATTCAATTTTTATATTGCTACGAGACGGAACCGAAATCGCAGGAGTTGTATCTAACTACCTTAAATTGGGGATGATTATTGCAATAATTGCCTTTTTAGTCGGTTAAGAAGGGGGTAATATTGCATTTTATACTGAAATTATGCTATTTTACCTTACGCACCAAAATCATAGATTTTGGGCGTGCCAATAATCTTCGATTATTGTGCATCACCCCCTTTCTAAACCCCCATATAGAATTTAGAGTAGAAATCGTCCCTCTTGTGCCGTTGTAAAATAATTTTGGATAAAATTGCGGGTGCAGCGAGCCACGCTGCATGCAACGAGCCACGTTGCATAGCCACGATGCTTACTTCCAGAACTTCATATATTTTTTTCTCGTGACAATTTTCTCTATCTTTTCAACAATCTCTTCAAAAGCCTTTGTAGACGGAGAATCTTTGTATTCTAGGACGAAAGGCTTGCCCTCATCACCTGTCTCCGCGATCTTAGGATCTATGGGAATCTTTCCTAAGAATGGTATGTTGAAATCTTTTGCTGCCTCCTCCCCACCTCCAGTTTTAAAAAGATCAATGTTTTCAAAACAATGGGGGCAAACAAAGCCGCTCATGTTCTCTATTATCCCAATAATTGGAAACTTCAATTTTTTAGCAAAGTTTATTGATTTTCTCACGCTTAGCAATGCAACATCCTGAGGCGTCGTAACAGCTATTACTCCGTCGCACCTGGGTATCAGTTGTGATATACTTATGGGTTCATCTCCAGTGCCTGGTGGAAGATCGATTATCAAATAGTCTAGTTTGCCCCAGTAGATCTCTCCCAAAAATTGTTTTATCATCTCCATTTTCGCTGCTCCTCTCCAAACAAAGGGCGCATCTCTATCGTGTACTACCAGGCCCATGGAGACTACTTTTAGTTTAGGAGGGATTAAAACGGGAGCAAGACCAGATTCTGTAGGGAGCAGGGATTCTTCTTCTATTCCTAACATCTTCGGTATGCTGGGACCGTGAATATCCACATCAAGTAAACCAACATCAGATCCTTTTAATGAAAGAATAAAAGCGAGGTTTGTTGCCACAGTACTCTTTCCTACACCTCCTTTTCCACTCAACACTAAGAGTTTATGCTTTATGTCCTTCAGATTTTCATTGATCTTTTGTTCAAGCAAATCCGCAGTCTTTTCTGATTTAGTTATTGAGCGCATTGTAAATCTCTCACCTGAAATTAATTCCACTAAAAACATTAGTTTGCCATAATATGTAAATTTTATATGTTAGAAGTCTACCTTTCGCTAATAAATAAAATTATGAGAGAAACATTACTCTGATAGAAAATAACCCGATTAGTTGGAGGATATGGTAAATGAAATTGAATGAATACAAGAAAAAGAGAGATTTTTCTATGACTCCAGAGCCTAAAGGAGATGTAAAACCTTCTGAAGGTAAAATATTCGTTATTCAAAAACATGATGCTCGCCATTTACACTATGATCTAAGGTTGGAGATGGATGGAGTGCTAAAGAGTTGGGCATTACCTAAAGAACCACCTACTAAACCAGGAATAAAGAGATTAGCCATAAAAACAGAAGATCATCCTGTTAATTATGCTGGATTTGAAGGTACAATTCCTGAAGGACATTACGGAGCAGGATCCGTAGAAATTTGGGATAACGGTACATACGAAGTCGAGGAAAAACTGGATGATAGGATGGTTTTTCAGTTAAAAGGTAAAAAGATGAAAGGTGAATTTGTCCTGATCAGATTCAAAGGAGAAGAGAAAAATTGGTTATTCTTCAAGAAGAAGTGATTTCCACCAATTCAGACGCGTAATTCTCGTAATCAAACTCAATATTTGAGGGGAGGTATTTGTATTTTCTAAGTACTTTTAACTTCTTCAGTAACACAGATAGTTCTATCAGGTCGTGTACAAATTCTCCGCTAACACCAAGTAGTCGTTCTGCCTCTATTACGGTAAAGAAGCGCCATAGATCCTGATCCAAGTCATAAAAAGCGACTTTGTGTTTGAAATCATGCACGCTTAGAATTTGCCTCAATAACCTCTCCCTCTCTTTTTTTATGAAAGAATTTCCTTGAATCTTCGAGTACAGTAAATGGACGCATTCTTTTGATATCTTCTTAATCATCTCTCTAGAGAATATTTCATCATCGATTACTTGTATACCGCCCAACATGGAGAACATCTCCAACTCCAAGCCCAACCATATTTTACTCTTTAAAGACTCTTCATCTTCTTTAAATATCTTCAAAATTCCTTCTCTGCACAGTACCGAAATTATAGCGGTGTCTAAAGCCTGTCTGTGTAGTCTCACCAACTTAAATAGCGCTTTTCTATTAAAGTAAGGAACGACCTCGTATGCTCCAAAATCCTCTCTTCTCAACCTAACCTCTTCTATTACTTCGGAATTTTTATATCCATCTCTTTTTGATTTTTACCGATGGATAACTGAATTCTTAGATCTTTTCCAATTTTTTTGATGACATTATTTAAATCTTTCAATTGGTATTTTGCGTAAAGGGATTCAGGCATATTCATTACTACGTCAAAGCAGTTTGCATACTCCTCTATTAATTGAAGTTGCCTTATATCCAGAGTTTTACTTTTCATTTAAATTCCTTTTCTCAATAAATATTATGTTAATAAAACTAAATATAATCTCTGTATACAAATTTGTCACTATATCCTCCGTTATTATGATGAAAACTACATATAAATTTGAATACACATTTGATGTTATTTTGTCAAATTTGTCTAATGAGTTAAAAAGATCATAATTAATATATAGGACGATAGTATGGGTAAAAAGGATCTATATGAGTATTTTTAGGCATTATTCACTAATCAAACGGATAATTAGAGTTATCATTCATCAATATACTCACAGAGAAAGATTTATTTGTTCAATCTCGAGTTATCATTATGAGGTGATGGTTTGAGGGAAGAAACCAAGAATCTTGCCAAAACTGCCATCGGGATTTCGGTATTTTTAGTTGGTATATTGTGGTATGTTCGTTTTTTTAAGTCTTTGTGGATTTTATTCACAGGAATCTTCGGGTTGATTCTGATCTGCGTTGGATTGGGTTTTGCATGGCTAAGTTATGAGGACTACAAGATGTCTAAACCAGAAGAGAAAGAGGAAGGAACAAAAGGTGAAACAGGATAGAATGAGGCTTGGAATATGGAGGAACTAGAATTTTTAACAATAGATGATTTTGACCTTAAAGATAAGACGGTATTTTGTCGAATAGATATAAACTGCCCCATAGATGCTATATCAAAGAAAATTACGGATGATAAGAGAATAAAAACACATTCAAAAACAATCGCAGATTTGAAAGAAACAAAATTGGTTCTGATGGCGCATCAGGGAAGACCCGGAGACCCAGAATTCGTTTCTTTAGAAGAGCATGCAGAAAGATTAGGAAAAATATTAGAAAATGAAGTAGAATATGTAGACGAAGTTATGGGAGAATGCTCTAGAGAATCCATTAAAAGATTAGAAAAGGGAGATGTGCTTTTACTCGAAAACCTTAGATTTTGCGCGGAAGAAGTTTTAAACAAACCTCCTGAAGAACAGACAAAAACTCATTTGGTACAAAGACTCTTTCCGCTAGCAGATTACTACATAAACGATGCATTCGCATCTGCACATAGATCTCAACCCTCTTTGGTTGGATTTCCAGTTTTATTGCCCTCGTGCGCCGGAAGGGTTATGGAAACGGAACTCAGGACATTAAGTAAAGTCACGAAGGGAAAGGAGAGGCCCGCGATATTTCTTCTGGGAGGAATAAAGGTAGATGACTCTACAAGGTTGGTTGAAAATCTTTTAAAAAGCGGCATAGTTGATCAGGTATTAACTCTAGGTTTGGTCGGAAACTTCTTCAATCATGTGAAGGGTCATGAATTAGGAGACCCTTGCATCAAATTAATCCAAGAAAAAACTTCTATAGAGTTGGTAAATCACGCCATGAGACTTCTTCTTCGTTACGGAGACAAAATAAAGGTACCTTCTGATTTTGCAATCTCTAAAAATGGGGAGAGAGTGGAAGTCACTTTGGAGGAGTGCCCTTCATCATACCCTATATACGACATCGGATCTAATACTGTCGAGGAATACTCAGAGATTATAAAAGATGCAAAAATAATAGTCTGGGATGGTCCTGCAGGAGTTTTTGAAGACAAAAAATTTGAAATCGGAACTAAAAGGTTGCTAGAGGCGGTTTCAAAATCGAATGGTTTTTCTTTAGTTGGAGGCGGACATCTTATTGCAGCAACTGAAAAAATGGGATTCACAGACAAGGTAGACTACATTAGTACGGGTGGAAAATCCTTAATTTCTTTTTTAATCGGAGAAAAACTCCCAGCGATAGAAACTCTTAAAGAATCCGCCAAAAAATTTAGAGGGGTGATATAATGGCTAAGGTAAAGATAGGTATTAATGGATACGGTACCATAGGCAAGAGAGTCGCCGATGCAATTGCCATTCAAGATGATATGGAAATAATAGGCGTTGCGAAGAGAAAGCCGGATTATGTAGCTCAATTCGCCCTCAATAAGGGCTATACCTTATATGCAGATTCAGAAGATAATGCAAAGTTGTTCAAAAATGCTGGGGTAGAGATCGGAGGAGTGGTTGATGATCTCATAAAAGAGGCAGATCTCATAGTGGATTGTACTCCAGGAGGTGTAGGTGCGGAAAATAAGCCAATTTATGAAAAAGCCGGTATAAAGGCTATTTTTCAGGGAGGAGAAGATCACGAAGTGGCAGGTTTTTCTTTTAACGCTCTTTGTAACTATGACGGAGCATTTGGAAGGGACTTCGTCAGGGTTGTTTCCTGCAACACCACCGGTCTATGTAGAAGTCTTTATGCAGTAGATAATGTAGCAGGGGTAGAGAAAGTTAAGGCGGTAATGGTGAGAAGGGCGGCAGATCCCTGGGATTCAAAAAGAGGTCCAATAAACGCCATAATACCTGTTCTACATGTTCCCTCTCACCATGGTCCAGACGTACAAACTGTCATGCCTCACATAAACATATCCACCATGGCTGTTGCAGTTCCTACGACTATAATGCACCTTCACTGCGTTATGGCAGATCTCAAGAAAGATGTGAGAGAGGGAGAAATTGTAGAGGCTTTTCAAAAAACTCCAAGGATAATCCTAGTAGATGGAAAATCCGGTATAACAAGCACTTCTCAGATCCATAAGTTTTCAAGAGACTTGGGCAGACCCAGATACGACCTCTACGAGATACCTATTTGGAGAGACAGTGTTCACATAACAGATGGTACCCTTTACTTCTATCAGGCAGTACACCAAGAATCAGACGTAGTTCCTGAAAACGTTGATGCAATAAGGTCTATGTTGGAAATAGAAAAAAACGGAGCGAAATCCATAGAAAAAACAGACATGGCCATGGGAATTCTTGATTAAATAGGCAAATTTTACCCTTCTTTATTTTTTTAGGTTAGTTAATCTTTTCAAAATTTCTTCGATTATTATATCCTTCTCAATTAACCACTTTATACTCGCCTTCACCTTTTCTTCGACATATTCATTGTAGGCTTTCTTGGTATTTGGGATATGCTCATACTCAATTGATTTCCACGCGGTCTCCTCGCTAACCTCAATAAATCTATCAAGATATTCTTTAATCATCTTGTTTAAAGTAGGTCTAATCTTAGGATCAATTTCCAATAAAAATTCGTTTCTAATAATTTCATTATGAAAATATTCTTCCAAACCGTCTTTGGTTTCTGGAAGTACTTCAAGTTCTTCTTTCATAGGGATTTTTAACATTTTTTCTTCTTCAGCCTCCAATTCTTCTTCGACACCTAATATCCTGTCTAAATCGCTAAGAATATCCTGAAGATCTATTTGAAACTCTGGCAGGCAAGAATGATCTTTAATTTTTTTCAAAGCCGAATCAATTATATTTTTATCATCTGGTTTTATCAAATCGAGGTATATCCTTGAATACAATTCGAGGAGAACGAAGGATTTATGCATGTCTTCTGGTAATCCACAACTTAATTCAAGGTCAGGATCAGGATGTTGTGTATCTATAAAAGGCAACAGATCCATGATTTTCTTCTTTTTCTCATCTAATGAAGTCTCAGGAAATTTTTTTGCCAAATATTCCTCAATATCCTTTAACAACAATATTTTTAATAATACTTCTTTTTCATCTGGTGAAAGAATCTCTACCGCCATATTGATCTGAGAAGATTAAATTGTTTTTTACAAAAAAATCTTTTGTATCAGGTTTTTGAAAGTTGATATTGGAATTCTTTTTTTAATTAATCAATTAAGTCAGACGTACGTCATAAAAAATTCTTTTTGAAAGGAAATAATTAAATAATAGTTCCATGTTAGTTTTTGTTTGGTGAAAGATTTGTTAAAAAGGAGAAAATACGGTTTATACAAGGTAAGAAAGGTTAAGTCAAAGTACAAATTGAAAATTTGGCAAAACATTTTAAATGTTTTAAGAGGACCTTTCCGAAAGAGAAAGACTTTTCAGAGATTTCCAGCTGGAATTTAAACTCTCAAATCGTATTCTCTAGTCTTTAACCTTATTAGTAGTTGCCATCGTAAAATCTGCGAGCCAATTTGCCATATAAATGAACGGCGTATCCATTATCGCAATAAGAACCTTTACGACGTATTGTCCAACTATCATGGGTACCAAAGGCACTGAACCATAGAATGCAAGAGTAATGAAGATAGTTGTATCTACTGCCTGAGAGACCATCGTAGATGCGTTATTTCTGAACCATAGGTGCTTACCCTTTGTTTTTTCCCTCCACCAGTGAAAGGCTATTACGTCGTGATGCTGACTTATAAGGTATGCGATCATTGAGGCAAAAACAACTCTTGGAGCAAATCCTAAAACTTTGTCAAAGGCTAATACACCCTCGATAGACATGAAAGGCGCAGGTTCCCATTTTACTGCTATTATTGCCGCTAAAACATATATTAGATTTGCAATAAATCCTGCCCACACAGCCTTTCTCGCATATAGTTTCCCAAATCTCTCCCCTATTATATCCGTCATGAGAAATGTAGATGCATAAATTATTACTGCCGCAGGAACGAAAAAAAGGGCAAAATTAACTATCTTAAAGGCTAGTACATTTGCTATAACTGTTAATGCAGCAAAAACTCCTATGGCTATCTCTACACCGTATTTTTCAGCAATTATGGCTGATGAAGTTACTACTCCTAAAGTTAAAAAGATCCATAAAATCAGTATTTCAATCATTTAATTTCCTCAGAACATTCTTAAGTTGGACTAACGCCTCTTCTGATGCAAGACAGGTATAATAATCTTCATCTCTTTTATCTTCAAAAGGATAGACATCAGTTGCCTCGTAAAAAGGGAGATCACATCCAGAAGTCTCTATACCGAGTTTTACGCTTTCTCTTGCACAATCTCCAAGAGGAAAATAGGCTACTATACACTTATAACTGTCAGAATGCTTTGAAAGATAGTTTTGCACCCTTTTGGAATTTATCCTTATAAATGCTCTATGATCTTCTGGACTGAATTGCCATGGATCTGAATCGTAAGAGCAAAATGGCCAATAGTCCCAATACTCTCTTGGTATAACACCTGCTGAGCTTAAAACGACGAAATGGACTGCATCTGGATTAAGAATCTCGTAGACTGATTTTTCCATCTTCCTAAATATCCAAGCCTCATGGTATGGTTTTCCCCATGTACAATTATGAAATAAAAGAATTTTCCTCGACGGGGGTTTGTATTTTGTAATAAAAAAACCGTGCCATTCCTCGAATGCTGGATGAGAAAATATTCCTTCACCCACCCCCTTTATAAAGATCTTCCCTCTCTGCTCAATCCAAGCTTTTATGGATTCTTTTGCAGCATCTTTTATATTCAACCCCAAACTCTTTGCCATCTTGACAAATTCTTCGTATTCTTCGTCTGTTAAAACTGCCTGAATATATTTCATGTTTTTTGCATGTAAATTACATGTATTTAACCTTTCGCTCTTAAAACTTTACGAAATGAAAAAGTAATGTATGAGAAAAAACTTGGTTGAAAATATGAATGTGTTATTAGTCTCAGATCTCCATGGTGAAAAGAGAGCCTACGATCTTATAAAACCGTTGGTAGAAAAATTTGATCTAATCTTAATTTTAGGAGATATAACAGACTTCGGTAAACCAGAGGACGTTAAAAGGTATATAAGAAATCTAAAGGAAGTAAATGATAATATACTTGCTATTCCCGGAAATTGCGATCCACTGGGTTCTGTAGATGTATTAGAAGAATTAGGAGTAAATCTTCATGAAAAAATAGTTGAAATAAACGATATTAAATTCGTCGGTCTCGGAGGTTCCAACATAACTCCTTTTTACACCCCCTTTGAGATGGATGAAAGCGAGATAGAAATAAGATTAGACTCTCTTTTAGATAAAAAAGAAGAGTTTATACTCGTAACTCACGCCCCTCCCAAGGATACCAAAGTAGATAAAACTTGGAGCGGACTTCATGTAGGTAGTATAGCAATCAGAAGGTTTATCGAAAGACTTGCTCCTATGTATAATTTTTGTGGACATATTCATGAATCAAGGGGCATGGATGAGATAAATAATACAACTGTTATTAATCCCGGATCGATGATGGTTTCTCAATATGCTATAATAAATTTAAACTCGAAGAAGTTTAGTTTTGAGGAGTTTTGAAATATTTTTAGTTTGAATTAATCTTAAAATTTTAAAATAAAAGTAGAACTTTGTCAAAAAGATTATATATTTATTATTCATTACAAATTAGTTTGGTGATTTTATGAATGGGGAGTGGATGGACAGGCGGACATTTTTGAGGTATTCTGTTTTGGCCGGCGCTTACGCAACAGCTCTAAACCTGGGCTGTATCGGAGCACCTAAGCCGGAGACCATACAGATCGGTCACATTTTAGATTTAACCGGCGATCTCGGATTTCTGGGTCCACCCGTACAACAAGGAGTTGACTTTGCAGTGAAGGAGATAAATGAGAAAGGCGGAGTGCTTGGAGCAACTTTAGAAGTAATCCACGAAGATGCGGGAACAACTCCAGAAGGCGCTGCAAAGGCGATGAGCAAGCTTGTGAATGTCAATAAAGTAACTGCTGTAGTAGGAGCCATGGGAAGCAGCGAGTCCCTTGCTATACTACCGATAGGCAAGGCTAACGAGGTAGTAATGATCTCGCCAACCTCTACATCACCTTTGATAACAACCGCTGACGATGACGGATATTTCTTCAGAACATGTGCTTCCGATGCTTTTCAGGGAGAGGTTCTGACAAAGGTTGCAACTGACATGGGATACAAAAAGATAGCGCATCTTTACATAAACAACGACTATGGAGTAGCCATGAACTATGTTATTGAAAAAACCGCACCCAAATATGACGTAAAGTTTTTAACAGATGTTGTTTATAACCCAGGTCAGGTATCTTACCGCTCAGAGTTGGAGAAACTCATATCTGACGATCCAGAGGCTTTAATCTTTACTGGCTATCCAGAGACTGGGGTTGTGATACTTAAGCAGGCTAAAGAGATGGGAATTACTGAACAGTGGATCTTGGCGGAAGGTCTTAAATCCGAGGAAATGGCAACAACCTTGGGTGCAGACCTTGTTGAGGGTGTAGTAGGTACTTCTCCATTGCCTCCTGCAAGCCCACAGTACGTATCATTTGCAACTAACTTTGAGAAGGAATTCGACGAATCACCAGGTTTATATGCGGCCAATTCTTACGATGCCACATGGCTGATCGCGCTTGCCATGGAAAAGGCTAAAGACACAAAAGGAAAGGCAATAAGAGATGTATTGATGGAAGTGAGCAAAGAATACGACGGTGCTTCAGGGGAAGTCACCTTCGACGAGAACGGAGACGTAGGTGGAGATTTCGAACTTTGGGAGTTCGAGAAGGGTAAGATCAGATCGGTTAAGATGGTGAAAATTTAGGAGGTTAACCTCCGAGGTACAATCTCCTTACCTCTTCATTTTTTAAAAGATCTTTTCCAAAGCCTTCTATTCTATTTCTACCCATGTCGAGAACGTATCCTCTATGGGATTCATCAAGTGCCTTCTTCGCATTCTGCTCAACTATTATAACTGCAACTCCGAGTTGATTTATATCCCTTATTTTTTCAAATACTCCCTTCACAAGTTTTGGCGCCAGACCTCCGGAAGGCTCGTCTAAGAGCAGAAGTTTTGGGCTTAGCATTAATGCTCTTCCTATTGCAAGCATCTGCTGCTCACCGCCGCTTAAACTTCCTGCACGCTGCCCCTTCCTTTCTTCCAATAAGGGAAATAGAGAGTAAACGTTTTTCAGAGCCTCTTCAACCTTTTCATCCTCAAGGGTAAATGCGCCCATCTCGAGGTTTTCTTCTACTCTCAAAGAAGGGAAAATGTTCTTTGATTGGGGTACGTAACTCACGCCCCTTTTTACTATTTCGTCAGGTCTTAGACCAACTATGTTCTCGCCTTGAAAAGTAATTTCGCCGTTTCTGGGTCTTAAAAGACCGAATATCGTTTTCATTAGAGTGCTTTTTCCAGCACCATTGGGACCGATTACAGCGACTATTTCATCGCTTTCTATCGCTATTGAAACGCCCTTTAGTATATCCAAATCGGCATAACCCGAAACCAGATTTTTTACGTTGAGTATCAATTTTTTATTCTCCTAGATAAGCATCCAACACCCTTTCATCGTTTCTTATTTCTTCGGGACTCCCTGATGATATGACTTTACCGTTATGCATGACGAATATATGCTCACAGAGCTCCATCATAACTTCCATGTTGTGTTCTACTACAAAAAAAGTCTTTCCTTTCTTCTTGAGCTCCCTTATATGATCGAGGAGTTCTTTCGCAAGAACAGGATGTACGCCGGCTACAGGCTCATCGAGCAATAATAACTCAGGATCTACCATTAGAGCTCTAGCTAGCTCAAGGAGTTTCATCTGTCCTGTTGAAAGATTTCCTGCATATTCGTCTTTTAATTCAAAAAGATTCATAAATTTTAAAAGATTTAATGCCTTTTCTAGATTTTTTCCTTCCTGTTCCTTTACAAAGGAGGGACGAAGCAGCACTCCAAAAATATTCTCGCCTTGCTGTTTTTTGGGAGAAAGCAGCATGTTTTCCAGTACGGTCATCTTAGGGAGAGGTCTTGGTATTTGAAATGTCCTCACAACGCCTTTAAGAGCTATTAAATGCGGTTCCAAACCGGAGATGCGCCCCTTTTTGAAATATATCTCACCTCTGTCCGCCTTATAGAAGCCTGTTATTAGATCGAAGAGGGTGCTTTTTCCAGCGCCATTAGGACCTATCAATCCTGTTATAGAATTTTCCTCTATCTCAAGGCTACAATCGTTTACAGCCTTGATACCTCCAAAGCTCTTTGATATATTCAATATCTCTAACATTGCTACACCTGATTATTCCATTTCTAACAATTCTGTCACGAACTTCTTCTCCCCCAATAATCCTTCTGGTCTCCGCATCATCAACACGATCAACAAAATGCCTACTACCATCAAGCGTATAGCTGCAATCCTGTCAGGTCCTATTCCTATTGGAAAGAAGTCCTTTAGGAAACGGGTACCCTCCAGAAATGTGGTTATCAAAAGAGCTCCCAAAACAGTGCCCTTATTGTTACCGCTTCCCCCTAGGACAACCACTATCCATGCATAGAAAGTCTGCATATGGGTGAAGAGGTCAGGGCTTATGTAGGTAAAGAAGTGCGCGAGGAGAGAGCCAGCGCCTCCTGCAATAGCAGAGCCCAGAACAAGGGACTGCTTCTTGTATCCCGTAACATCCTTTCCTAGCGCCTTTGCTACATCCTCATCCTCTCTTATAGCCTTTAAAACTCTTCCCCATGGCGAATTAGCGATTTTTTCTAGGGTTAAATATGAGATCAAAAGCGCAGAGAGCACGAGAATAAAATAAAATACATCATATCTTGAGATTACACCACGAAGAGGCTGGGGAATTCCAGGCAAACCGATTGGACCGTTGGTCAGCCACATCTCGTTCAGTATGACGAGTCGCAGAATTTCGGCGAAACCTAACGTTACAATCGCCAGATAATCTTCTCTTAGCCGGAGAGTCGGTATGCCTATAAGATATGCGAATATAGCTGCGATAAGCATTCCTGCTAGAAGACCTACGGGAAATGGAGCACCCAGACCCCAAGGCTCTGGGAGAGTTAGACGAGCAGATGTATATGCCCCCACTGTTAAAAATGCGACGTGTCCAATGTTTAAAAGCCCGGTGTATCCCCACTGCAGGTTGAGTCCAAAGCAGAATATTGCGTATATGCACGCAACGGTTACGATAAACAAAATATACTCCAGAGCAGGCATTACCTCTCCCCCCTGAAAATTCCTGTAGGTTTAACCAATATAACCGCTATCATTATAGCGAAGGAAACCGCTGGTTTGTATTGAGATGGAAGTACTGCAACGCTAAGCTCTTGTGACATGCCTATTATCATTCCGCCAGCCATCGCTCCATAAGCGCTTCCTATGCCGCCCAGAATAACGGCTGCGAACAAAGGAAGTAACAGATTCCATCCCATAGGCGGCCTTATATGCGTGTCGAGACCGAGCATTATCCCTGCTATTGCTGAGAGCGAGCAGGCAATAACCCATGTCCAGAATATCACTTTATCTACATCTATTCCCGAAACTCTTGCTAGATCTATGTCGTCTGAACAAGCGCGCATTGCCTTGCCTATCTTGGTGTACCTGAGTATATAATGCATGAGAAACATGAGCAAAAATGCCAGTACGATTATGGCTATCTGTACGTGCGTAATCTTGGCTCCAAGCAATGGCATTCCTTCCCTTATTGGGAGACCAAAAGTCCTTATTCGCGCTCCCCATAGGGCTTGGATGGAATACCTCAAAAGATAAGAAACGCCAATCGCGATTATAAGAAGCGTTACCAAACCCGCTTTTTTATCCCTCATAGGCTTCCATATAAACCTATCAAGAAGCAATCCTATGAGCACTGTAAGCGCTATACCCGCGAAAATTCCTATGATTAGATTAAATCCGAGGAATACACTCGCAAAGAATGCTCCATAAGCCCCTAAGGTGAGGTAGTCACCGTGCGCGAAGTTAGCTAAATTTAGGATTCCGTAAACTAAAGAAAGACCTATAGCTGAAAGTGAAATGATGCTTCCGAGGATAATACCGTTAACCAGCAACTGGGATACTTCAACCATAATCGATCGCTCATCCCCAACTCTTTTCTTAATTGTTTTAATTCTCAACCCTTTCTTTTATAAATATGACATGCTAAAGCATATCATACTTTACAGATATCGCAATCGACCATGCAGTTTTTCATCAAATTCATGTAATTTTTGTCATATTCCTCTAATCTTTTGATTTTCTTTAAATAATCATGGAATCTATCACTTAATGGACATTTTTGCATCTTAACCATCTAACCATATGAATTATTCCAATAGATTTTTATGGGGGATGCTTACTTATTTTGAAGAAAGTGTCTAAATTGGATAAGATCGAGTATATAAAGGGATTGAAAGATTCGTTGTTGTTCATTGCTATAGTATCATTGGTTTCAAGTATATTGATTTCTTTCCTACTAGTACCGAAGCCATACGTCGGATTGATAAAGATTTATGGTCCGATTGAGAGTACCAGTTACTTAGATGATATCAATAGCATGCTGAAATATGCCAAAGAAAATAAGAGCATAAGGGCGGTTGTTTTGGAGATCGATAGTCCAGGAGGAAGTGCTTTTGCTTGCGAAGAAATTTATATGGAAGCGATTAAACTAAGGAGAGAAAAGCCCGTAGTAGCATGCATTGATGGCGGTGGACTATCTGGGGCCTACTATATTGCAACCGCATCCAACTACATATATGCAAAACCTGCCTCTTTTGTTGGAAGTATAGGAGTAGTAGCCATTCTACCTGAACCAGCGGAACTTGACGAAAATTTGATAGTTACAGGTCCATTTAAAAGAGCCATTTCAAGAAAAGAATTCATCTATGAAGTAGAAACAATAAAAGAGGTCTTTTTGAGCAATGTAATTAAACAAAGAGAAGACAGACTAAAGATAGGAAGAGAAGAACTCTCCACGGGAAACTCATACGTAGGGATCGAAGCATTAAAATCTGGTCTTATAGATGAAATAGGCTCAAGAGAAGATGCCATAGAGAAGGCTGCTCAGTATGCTCACATAGCGAACTATGAAATAATTGATTTAAATAAGGAGTTGAAGATTAGTAGACTTCAATTTCATCTACGCGTAAATGAAACTGTGTTGGAACCTACAAACACCATACCCTCGGTACATTTCTTGTACATAGAACAAGGTGAGTGACTTGCGTAGACTGTATGTATTCATGGTTATTTTTCTTCTGGTTCTTTCGGTACGAACCGTTTATTACTACAGAGGAATTTATTCTCCTTTAGACATAGCACCGTACAATGTGAGCCAAATAGAGGTAATCCCTACTGCTGAATACATCACAGAAGAGGGTATAAGGGACAAAGGGACAGTTATATTCGACCTCTCTCACGAAAACAACTTTGAACCTAAAGACGTCGGTATATTGGTCTCTAATATAGTCTCAGCAGGAGGAAATGTCGAGTATCTAAAAAATGCAAATAATTTTAGACAAAAATTAAAATATGCTGATTCTTTCGTAATAATATCCCCAAGAAAAGGATTTTCTTCCGAAGAAAAGGCAAACCTACAATACTTCGTTCAAAAAAATGGAAAAATATTATTAATTGGAGATCCAGATAAGAGAAGCGACATAAACGATGTATCTACACTTTTCGGAATCCTATTTAGGGATGATTATCTATACAACTTGAGAGAAAATGAAGGGAATTTCAGAAATATATTCTTGAAAGATTTTTACTCGAACAATCTAACCGCAAACCTTAAGAAAATAGTCTTTTTCTCAGCCAGTTCCCTGAATCCCAAAGAAAATGGAATAATTTTCACCAGCAATGATACATACTCATCCAAGAAGGAGGAGGTTGGCAGGTACTCCCCCGCGATAACGAAGGGATCTGTCTTAGCTTTGGGTGATGGTACGTTTATGAAACAACCATATAACGATGTTGCACAAAATAATCAATTCATATCCAATATTGTTGATTTTTTAATCACTTCAAGGAGGATTTACCATTTATCCGACTTCCCCTACTTTCTAAAGGAAAATACTCATATTACACTTACTAATAGAAATCTAATGAAGAATGGAATTACTTTAAGAACTTTTCTAGAAAAGAAAGGTATTTCTTCTAAAATAACAAACTATCAGACCACTGAACATGACATGGTCTATTTGGGACTTTATGATTCTTCGATTGAGGTCTCTCACTACCTAAACGATATAAAAATTAGGGACAAGGACGTAGAGATAAAAAAGGTAGGCAATTTTGACAAAAAAAATACAACTTTAGTCTATTTAAATGGGGAGAGAGGGAGATTTACTCTAATAATATTGTCAGACAACCCAAAAGGAATCGAAAATACCATGAAAATCCTCGAAGAAGAAAATTTAGAAAAAATAATGATTCAAGATATGATAGGAATAAAGTTTGGGTAACATTTTCTTCAGAGCAGGTTTTTCAAAAGATTTCTAAGATGGGAAAGTCCCCTCTCTAAACCATTACCAGTTTTTAGTCGTTCTTCGGGCCTCCTAACAAGATTGTTCCCTCTACATTCAGGACATCTTAAACAAGAATCACAAAGTAGGAAAAAAGCCCCCTCTGATATGGTAAATTCATGATTACAACTCTTACATTCGAATTTCATTTCTACTCCCCAATCCAGTTACTAGAGTTTTATTATAACTGAGTTATTTTTTAGTCTTACTAAAATCTCTTAATATAAGAATCTTATTTCTGCATTAATACATAAAGTTAGAAAAAGAGAAATTTAGAGTTCGTTCTTCTTTTTCTCTGCATAGATCTTCCTGAGTTTTTCGGCTAATTCTCCGTTTTCAATTATTATAGGCCCCCGATATCCACAATCCTTACACTCATATATTTGGACCGTAGTACCAAGAACACCAAATATTAACCTACCGCTACCACATCTTACACAGAATCCTCTTTCCCTCACATGAAGCCCTCGCTTAGGGAGATATAAACTCCTTAATCTTATTCTTAATAATGATTGCGTCGCTCTCTATCCAACTAAAATGCTCCAGATAATCATGAGTGAAAAGATAAATATGGCCATAACAGCAGAAAAGACCAAAATAAACCAAATTGTATCGAAAATATCTTTAATCGTTATATTTGTATATTTAAGATCCACGTACACTCTCCCCCACTTAGTGGATTCCTGCTCCTTATTTAAGGATGTGGATTAACTATCAATCCTAAATTTTTTTTGGTATTAAAGTGTTCCAGAAATTTAGCCAAGATATATAAATATAGTAACTATTATAACCACATTATATTATAGGCAAATTATAGGGGGTGTGAACGTTGGATAAAATAGTTTTTGATTCACCCAAGAATAGGCGGAGACTCCTCAAGTTTGTAGTCGCTTTAGCGGTCAGCGCTTTGCTCATCCTTTCTATTACGGGATGTCTGAAAGCGGAAGAGGCTGTGAAGAAACCTATACTCATCGGTGCTTCAGTCTCTGCGACAGGAAAATACGCTAAGACAGGACTTTACCAGAAGGAGGCATTCTTGCTCTGGGAAAAGGAAGTCAATGCCAGGGGCGGACTCCTGGGCAGAGAGGTGAAATTCATAATATACGACGACAAGAGCGACCCTACCACAGGAGCTAAGCTTTATGAGAAACTCATAACAGAAGACAAAGTTGACTTAGTCTTCGGGCCCTACAGCAGTCCAGTAACCTCGGCTGTGAGCACGGTAACAGAAAAGTACGGATACCCGACTCTGGCTCCGGGATCGGCGGCTACCACAATCTGGGAGCGGGGCTACAAATACATTTTCCAGATATACTCGCCTGACAAGTATTACATGGACGGTGTCATAGAAATAGCGTCCAAAAATGGGTTGAAGACGGTTGCCGTGATAAATGAGGACACTGCATTTGCCAAGGGGGCGGCGCAGGGTGCTATAGACAGTGCTAAGGAAGTCGGCATGCAGGTGGTTTTCCATGAGGAATATGCGAGGGATACGCCTGATTACTCGCCTTTGCTTATTAAAATCAAGACTTTAAACCCTGACGTAATAATTGGCGGCACATATCTTCCGGATGCGGTGCAGATAACAAGGCAGGCAAAGGACCTAGACGTGAATCCCAAGATGCTTGCCTTTACCGTAGGACCGGCGCTCCCGGAATTCTACGAGTCTCTGGGTAAGGACGCGGAATACGTCTACGGCAGTACTCAGTGGGAGCCGATTTTAAAGACGCCGGGCAACGAAAAGTTCGTTAACGACTACAGGGCCATGTGGAACAGGGATCCTGACTATCACTCTGCTGGAGGATATGCCGCCTGCGAGATCCTTGAAAAGGCGATCAAACAGGTCGGTTCTCTGGACAAGGAGAAACTCCGTGAGACCATGGCCCAGATGGATACAAAGACTGTCTTTGGAGGCTACAAGGTAGACGAGACAGGCCTTCAAGTAGGTCACGGCTTCTTTATAATCCAGTGGCAGGAGGGAAAAAAGGAATTCGTGTGGCCCAGCTATGTGGTAATCAAGGAGGTTAGGTTTCCCACACCTTCATGGAGCGAGAGGTGAACCTCCTCCCTTTTTATTTGATAAAGGATAGAGATCATTAGATGGCTGTCGAGATTACCCTACCCATAGTAGCCCAGGTAATGGCTAGCGGAGTGCTCCTAGGGACAGTGTATGCGCTGTTGGCATGCGGCCTAAATCTCATATTCGGGGTGATGAGGGTCATAAACATTTCCCACGGCGAGCTGATGATGCTCGGGGCTTATACCACTTTCTACCTTTTCTCTATATACCGAATCAACCCTATCCTCTCTCTCTTCATATCCATGCCGATAATTTTCTTCATTGGCGTTGTCGTCCAGAAGTTTTTCGTGAGCAAAATCGTTGAAGCACCGGAGCTCACCTCTCTTCTGGTCACCTTCGGAATCTCCATATTCATCATGAACATGGCCCTGTATTTCTGGACTGCCGACTTCAGGTCGGTGCCCTACCTGACAGGCTCAGTAGTCCTCATAGGACTGGCATTATCTAAGCCCCGCTTGGTCTCCTTTGCAGTAGCCTTGACCATAACCCTGACTGTCTATCTGTTTCTGAAAAAGAGCACCCTAGGGAAGGCCATTAGGGCAGCCTCCCAAAGCCCAGATATAGCCATGGTCTGCGGGATAAACTTGGATCGCGTCAGGCACATTGCCTTCGGCATGGGCGCTGCTCTCGCGGCAGCCGCTGGCACCCTTTTGAGCACAATGTACGCCATCTACCCTGCAATGGGCGAGAAGTTCATCTTGAAGGCCTTTGCAATAATAGTCTTGGGGGGTATGGGCAGCTTTGTCGGAGCCTTCATAGGCGCATTAATACTGGGATTGACCGAGGCCCTGACAGCCTTTCTGATATCGGCCCAGCTGTCGGAGGCTGTTGCTTACATAGTCTTAGTTCTGGTATTGTTGTTAAAGCCTTCTGGGCTTATGGGGGTGCGGGAATGAGGCTGAAGTATGTTTTCCTCCCCCTAGCCGCCTTATTAATCCTTCTGCCCTATAGGGTACCAGCCTATATAGTGTCCTTGACTCTCCTCATCTTCATGTACATAATCTTGGCTGAGAGCTGGAACATCATCTCAGGCTACACTGGCTATGTATCCTTTGGGCATGTGGCTTTTTTCGGCTTAGGTGCCTATGCTGCAGCCATTCTCATCACTAAAGCAGCCATACCTTGGTACTTTGCTTCCATAATCGGCGGAGCGGTTGCTGTAGTGCTGTCTCTAGTCATTGGTTTCCCCTGCCTCAGACTCAAGGGCCCTTATTTTGCTATAGCGCTCTTAGGTCTCAACGAGGCAGTTAGACTAGGCGTTTCCTCGTGGGAATCTCTTACAGGAGGAGGATACGGCTTGCATCTTCCACCGGAGTTCAACTTAATCCCTATCTACTACGCCATGGGAGGCACCGCCCTGATTGTTGTTTTTCTCACATATAGACTGGCAATCTCTAAATTTGGCCTTAGTTTAATAGCTATCCGCGAAGATGAAGTGGCAGCGGAAGCCATGGGAATCAACACTACCAAGTACAAACTTATGGCCTTTGCTCTGAGCGCCTTTTTTCCGGGTGTTGCAGGGGGTATCTACGCCTGGTATATAAGCTATATAGACCCGGATACAGTCTTCGCAGTTCTTATAACCGTGCAGATGATAATCATGACAATGTTCGGAGGCGCCGGCACGGTATTAGGGCCCGTGATAGGGGCTGCATCCTTGACATTGATCTCCGAAATGTTCTGGATCAGGTTTCCCTTCTTACACCAAGCGCTGTTCGGAGTCCTCATAGTCGGCGTGGTAATCCTGATGCCCGGTGGGGTAATGGCCATGCTCAAGCACAGTGGAATAGTACCTGATAAGAGAGGGTATTAAATGAAAAAAAATGCTTTACTAGCTGTGAATGACCTGACAAAGTGCTTCGGTGGGGTTGTCGCTGTAGACCATTGCACCTTCGAGTTGCATAAAGACTCTATATTCGCCCTAATAGGTCCCAACGGTTCAGGGAAAACGACACTTTTCAACCTGATAACTAACATCATCGCCGCGGATAGAGGTGATGTATACTTCAAAGGAGAGCAAATCTCCGGTATGAAGCCCAACAGGATCACTCAGAAGGGTATAGGGAGAACTTTTCAGATAATCAGGGTTTTCCCAATGATGACCGCCGTGGAGAACATGCTGGTAGTCGCACGGAAGGATGAGAAGGAAAGCCTGGAGAAAGCCCGGGAACTACTGGATTTCGTGGACCTGCTTCCCCTTGAAAACGAATACGCTGGCAACTTATCATATGGTCAGCAGAAGCTCTTAGAGTTTATCAGGGTGCTTATGCTTGAGCCTAAACTGGTCCTCCTAGACGAGCCTTTCGCCGGAATAAACCCCACCATGGAGAAGAAGCTCGTAGAGAGCATCAGAGAACTCCAGAAGGAAGGAATGGCCTTTCTTATCATAGACCACGAAATGAAGATAATCATGGACATCTGCGAAAAGGTCTTCGTATTAGACCACGGCAAGCTCATTGCCGAGGGCAGTCCAAAGGAAATACAGGAGAATCCCCTTGTTATGGAGGCGTATTTCGGGAGGCGAGGCAATGCTGAGAGTGGATAGAGTTCATTCAGGATACGGCAACATAGAAGTGCTCCACGGAGTTTCTTTGCATGTCGAAGAATCTGAGATAGTTGCTGTCATAGGTCCCAACGGCGCTGGCAAGTCCACTGTTTTAAAGACGATCATGGGTTTCCTCGATCCTACTAGGGGCAGGATAACCTTCGAAGGGGAAGACATAACAGGGCTTAAAAGTTACCTGGCGGTGACGAAGGGTATTTCTTATATTCCTCAGGGCAGGATTGTTTTTCACGATATGACGGTTCAAGAAAACCTGGAGATGGGCGGTTACACGGAGAAGGACAAAGGAAGACTCAGGGAAGCCCTGGAGAGGGTCTACAGCATATTTCCCATCCTGGAGGAGAGAAAAGATCAGAGGGCAGGCAGCCTGAGCGGAGGTGAGCAACAAATGTTGGCTATGGGGAGAGGTCTGGTATTAGACCCCAAGCTCGTGTTGCTGGATGAACCCTCCCTTGGACTGGCCCCTAAATTCGTTGACATCGTCTTTGATAAGATCGTGGAGATGGCGAAATTGGGTAAGACCATGATTATAGTGGAGCAGAATGCAGCAAGAGCCCTGGAAATCGCGGACAGGGGATATGTCCTGGAGCTGGGACGCAACAGGTACGAGGGCACAGGGAAGGAACTCCTGGACAGCGAGGAAGTAAGAAGGCTGTACCTCGGTGGATAGGTCTATCCCGAGCTTTACCAATTCGTTGTTAGGTATGTAGAACTTTTTAATCCTTTTAAATTTTTTTCTGTAGCGATTCTCCGGAGGATATTGGTGCATTCCCAAGGAATGCGCCTAGGATTGTGTAAAAGATATCTCAACCAACTGATGAAAACATTTAATCAAATATCCATAATTATTATAGAAAGGTGAGTATATGGATTTAGAATATATCTCATATAAGAAGGAGAATACGATAGCTAAGATTACCCTAAATCGTCCAGAAGTGTTGAATGCCCTTAACCTCGAGATGGTTGATGAATTTCTTAAGGCCTTGAGGACAGCCGAATTTGATAGAGAGGTGAGAGTTATAGTCATAACAGGAGCCGGAAAGGCATTTTGCTCTGGTGCCGATATTCATGAGCTCCAAGAGGAAATAGATCCAACCCAACCTACTTTGTTCAGACATCTTTTACGAGGTACCTTTCAAACTCTATTGAGCCTATCTAAAATTGAGAAACCCGTGATATCATCAATCAACGGTATAGCAGCAGGAGCCGGGTTAAATCTTGCTCTAGCTTCTGATCTAAGAATTGCCAGTGACAAGGCGAGATTTTCATCAATGTTTGTGAGGCGAGGGCTTGTCCCTGACGTTGGTGGACTTTACTTCTTGCCAAGGTTAGTAGGGATGGCAAAGGCTAAAGAAATGTGTTTCTTTGGAGATATAATATACGCTGAAGAGGCTCTGAGAATCGGTCTAATAAAGAACTAGGTAACTCACGACGAACTGGAAGATACCACGATTGAATGGACAGAAAGATTAGCTACAGGAGCCCCCATTTCCTTAGGCGTGACAAAAAGTATCCTTAACAGATCCTTTGAATCAAATCTTGAAGATCTATTAGAATACGAGGCATATGCCCATGCGTTATGTGCCTCGACAAAAGATTCCATAGAGGGTATAACATCGTTCATAGAGAGAAGAGAGCCGCTGTTCAAAGGAGAATAAGTATTAAGTATTATAAATCCATGATATGACGGTTAGCAAGAACCCTGGAAATCGCGGACAGGGGATATGTCTTGGAGCTGGGAGGCAACAGGTACGAGGGCGCAGGGAAGGAACTCCTGGACAGCGAGGAAGTAAGAAGGCTGTACCGCGGTGGATAGGCACGGGTGCTACTTACGGTTATCATTTTAAAAAAGAACTTTTCCTAGAGCGAAGATATTTAGGTTAATTTATATGTAACGACGAAAAACTATATTTACAAGATAATGAGACCATGACGTGAGTGGAACAAATTGGAAGATAAGTCCTACGAGATTGAGGGTTTATTGGTAATTTTTGCCATGGTATTCATCGGCATTTCTATTTCCATAGTTTTATTCTCCTCTTTTTCAACAGAGATACTTTCTGGCACGGTTTCCTCCCTCAAAATAATCATTCCATTGGCATTCCTCGCTTCTTTGGTTCTAACAGCCGTTGGTTATGGATTTTTATCTGCCTTAGGTCTAATATATATAAAAAAAAGCATATTTGAAGAGACTGATGATTACAAACTCCAAAAAAGCGACAGACTAATAGAATCCATGAGAAAGAGGATTGAAGAATTAGAAAGTGAACGTGAGAAAGTATATCAAACTTTAGAAATGAAGGAAGAAAAGAAACCTGTTGTAGAGGAAAAAAAGATACCTCTTTCAAAAAAAGTCACGATAAAAAAATCAACGATGAAAGACGCCATATCTAATCGGAGAAACGAAATTTTAATTAATTTGAACATATCAAACTATACTGACGAAAAATTACCCTTAGAGATCAAAGAATGGATCCCTGCTCCAATTGAGTTGCTTGGAGAATTTCTCACGCTGAAGCCAACCGAAACCACCATCTCTGAAGAAGGGAGTATCCTGAGTTGGCATTTCGATATTGAACCATGGGAAGAGAGGGTTATATATTATAGAATTGCCCTTTTCATAAGAAGTGGTGAAACGGTAGAGTTACCCCCAGCAGAACTAAGAATAGGGGAAGAATTCCTAGACTCGAATAAACTTACCATTTCCGGAAGGTGATTTTTTGAGAACGTATTTAAAGGTATTATTGTTCGTTTTTTTAGTTTCTTTCATTCTTTCATCGTCATATGTTGGATATAAGGTCTACCAGAAATCTGTAAATAAAATAGGGATAATAACGATAGAAGGTACAATCGCAACTTCTGATGCGCCTTCTAATTCAGTAAAAATTGCAAATATTCTGGAAAAGGCTAGAACTGATGACGGAATCAAGGCTATTATAGTTCGTGTGGATAGTCCGGGAGGGACTCCCGCTGCCATCCAAGATATAATCAGAGAAATTGATAAGACTAAGAAAAAAAAGCCCGTTGTTATATCTATGGGTGATATCGCAACTTCGGGGGCTTACATAGTTTCATGTGCCGCAGACTGGATATTCGCTGAGCCAGGAACTCTGACTGGAGGTTTAGGTGCCATAATAGTTCTGGAAGATAGGTCGGAGCAATATGAAAAGGAGGGCGTGAAGTTTTACGTGATAAAATCCACTGATTACAAAGATCTAGGAGCGGATTATCGATCTCCTAAAAATGAAGAACTGGAGCTTTTAACAGAGCTAGTTAACAGTATAAATGACCAAATGATAATAACGATAGCAGAAAACAGAAACATGGATATTGAAAAGGTTAGAAAGATTGCAGATGGAACAATATTTACAGGAGAAACAGCCAAAAATCTGGGACTTGTAGATGATTTAGGCAACATGAACGATGCGATAGAATATGCAAAGGGAATTACAGGCATACAAAAGGAGCACATCATCTATCTGAAGTGATTTAATGAAATTTTTTAAATATCAAGCCACCGGTAACGACTTTATTCTGATAGACGAATTCGAAGAGAAGGTTATATCCGAAAGAGATATGGCAGATTTTGCAAAAAATGTCTGTAGAAGGAGATATTCTGTAGGTGGAGATGGAGTACTTTTTTTAGGAAAATCAGATAAAGCAGATATAAGAATGAGAATTTTTAACCCGGATGGATCAGAAGCCGGCATGTGTGGAAATGGTGTTAGGTGCACAATCAAACATTTTTTGGAGAACTACTCCCCGAATAAAGATTGTAAGGTCGAAACACTAGCGGACATAGTCCATGGAAGCGCAGTTATAAAAGATGGGAGAATAGAAAGGATAAATGTGGATATGGGGACTCCTAAAATGTTAAGGAGAGAGATACCTGTAAAAGGAAAGCCAGAAAACTTTTTTTTAGGAGAAAATTTGAGAGGATTTGAAGTCTATTCCATTAATACGGGCGTCCCTCATTCAATAGTATTCGTTGATAACTTAGATTTGGATGTTGAGAAGATAGGAAGAGAAATAAGGTACGATCCTATATTTCCTGAAGGAACGAATGTAGATTTCGTGAAGATAGAGGGAAGAGACAGAATATCAGTTCGCGTTTACGAGAGAGGAGTAGAAAACGAGACTTTTTCTTGTGGAACTGGTGCAACAGCCAGCGCCATATTTTCAAGTTTTTTAAAAAAGACAGATGAACTTGTAAAGGTAAGTTTAATGGGAGGAGAACTAATAATAAAGACAATATACGAAAATAATATTCCTATTAAAAGTTACATGGAAGGAGACGCCAACTTAGTCTATATTGGATATCTTTCAGATTAATTTCGAAAGGTAATTTGAGATTTAACAACAAAATACGAAATTTAAACAACATTTAATTTCGCAACGCGAATTTTTACTAATTTGTTATATACGCTCACAAAGATAATATATTTATGCAATTGGGATTGATCGCCAGACTTTTATGTAAATCAAAGATTTCAACCGAGGTATCTGATTTAGATGTGGTTGAGTTATTCAAGATCTTAAGAGTGATGGTAGAAAATTTCTATTCCGGTCATTTGAAAATAACTTCCTCAAAATCAGACTTAGAAACTTGGATGGTGTTTCGTGAAGGACTAATACTGGAATTTTTTACGGTTAAAAAAGGATACGAAATAGGAGATATCCTAGAATTTATAAAGGAATATCCTGAGGAGTCTCTCATTGAGCCTATCAAGGCACTTGGAGATATATTATCAAAAAAAGATATCGAAATGAAGATATTTGAATCAGACATGAAACTAAATGAGAACATAGATTATTTTCTTGAAAAATTTCCGTTTCAAGTAGAATTTTGCACAATTTCCAACCTGATTGAGGGCGTAACCCCTTACTTAGAAGTCGACCTCTCAAGTTATAACGTACCCGATAAGGAAAGTGAGAATCTCACCAGAAAAGAGCTTTTGGATAAGTATCGTTTAAGGATACCCGACGAAGAATTTATAGATAGTATCCTCGAGTACGCTGGTTTCGATTCTGAAAAATTGGGACAAAAAGAAGTTTAAAGCAACGTGGCTCGTTATGGAACGTGGCTCGTTCCATCCGCAATTTTATCAAATATTATTTTATAAACGGTACCGAATGAGTCGTTTTCTACTCTACATCCGCTTTCTAATCTATATTTTTATAAAGGGGGTGTAGAGAGGGGGTGATGCACAATAATCGAAGATTATTGGCACGCCCAAAATCTATGATTTTGGTGCGTAAGGTAAAATAGCATAATTTCAGTATAAAATGTATTATTACCCCTTCTTACCTGACTAGATTGTGCAATCCGAGATCTATTGCGCGCTCTTTTGCTGCCCTCATTTCTTCTCCGGATACTCTTCTAACTAATTCATCGTACTTATAAGCCATGAACTCCGGTCTGTACTGGGGCATGATGTTCAATCTCACATCTTTCCTGAGATTTTCGCTTATCCAATCTAAAATCGGATAGGTACAGCATTCTACATGATTTGGTAAAACAAGGTGCCTTATTATTAATTCACATTGTTCACTAGCCATTAAATGGTTTCTTGTTACGACATTCCAGTAGTCTTTAACCTTAGAAAGCCTCCTCGCGCAGTCATTATTGCCGTACTTGAAATCGGTTAAATAAACATCCACTACGCCGTTCAACAAATTCATGCCTAAATGGCTAAGATACATGTTTGAATTCCAAACAGAGGGTATGTTTACCTCTAAATGATGCATAGTCTCTAAAATATAATGTAAATGGGGAGTCGGATCTCCGCCGACCCAATTAACATTTCTTATCCCTTGAGATCTCATCTGCTCTAAACGAAGAGCCAGATCCTCCGCATTTATTTCTGTACCCCTTTCTTTTATCCTAGCAATTGTCCAGTTCTGACAGTAAACACAGAAAAATGTGCATCCACAGAAAAATACGGTTCCACTTGGAACTAACTCCGGTTCTTCACCCCAATGGTCAAATATAGATGAGATCTTTGGTTTAGCGCTTACTTTACAGAATCCCTTTTTTTCGTATCTATTTTTCTTGCATTTTCTTTCGCAGAATTCGCATTCATATAATATTCTTCTCGCAATTTCAATTTTAAGGTCTAATAATGATATTCTAGCAATTTCATCCCTTGAGATACCATTAACTTCATTCACTCTTTTGTCGTGCTCATCTAACAAAATATCTAAATCATCTAATAGATCAACTTCTACTGGTATATACTTTGAGAGTACGAAGTAACTCTCCAGTTCATCGTTCATAACAGCAAAATATCTTTTTAAAGAGTTTCTTGCAACAGGATCTCTAAGCACCAAATGTGAATCTGGTCTTAACCATTTCATGCAACTACCCTCATTTTCTCTACCAATATACTTGGAGAAAATACTGAACCAACTTGCTCAGAATCGTTGCCTACGGAGACAATATTTTTTAATAAATCTAACGTATTCCCGACCAACATAGCTTGTTTTACCGGGTATTCTATTGACCCATCTTTTATATAAAATGCATTCTTGGTTTCTAATGAGAAATCGCACGTAATTGGATTTGATGTGTGCGCGCCAATAGTACCTTTTACGAACAATCCTTCGCCTAATTCTTCAATTGGATCAGACTTTCCTTCTTTAATCAAGAAGTTGGTGGGTCCAACGCCGGGCATGGATCTAAATGAGTCCCGAACAGAATTCCCGGTGCTCAATACACCGTCTCTGTAGGCATTGTAACTATCGTAAAGATAAGACTTCAAAACTCCTTTTTTGATTATCTCCGTAGATTTAGTAGGCAAACCTTCAGAGTCGATTGAACTTGTATTAAGACCTTTAGGTAATGTTCCGTCGTCTAAAATATCCAATTCTCCTATGGCGACATCCTCATTGATCTTTCCGCTCAATTTTGATCTTTTTCTATAAACAGCTTCTGAACTCAAACTCGGTATCAAAGTAAATGATAATATATCTTCCATGGCAAAAGGACTGAGAACCACATCGTACTCTCCGCTTTCTATTTTTCTTGGTTTTAAAGAATTTAAAACAAGTTTTCCACAACGATTTCCGATATCTTCATAATCGATGTCTAGAAATCGGCTCGCTTTGTATTCATAGCCTGTTATGGGCTCTTTTCTGTAAGAGCAAGTTATGCTTGCCGCTGTAAAGGTGCTCTTCTCCCCACAATTAATCCCCTCAGAATTCACGATAACAGACTCACCTGAGACAAAGGTAGTTGCCCCATGGGTTAACAGAATATTTGGATCAAATTTACAGCCTTCTAACATCTCTTGTGAAAAATCTATACATTCTTCAACTTCCAAATCTTTTAATCTTTTATCATAAACGTCCTTTATACTGGAAGGTGGCTCTGGACTTGGTAATTTTTTAAAATCTGGATCAGGTCTTGTTTTCGTTGAAGATTTGTAGGCAATCTTGCAAGTATCCTCGATTCTTTCCAAATCAGTAGTAAAAGCGAATCCAACTTTATTTTTGGTTATGGCTCTGATGCCAATGCCCATCGAAATTTTCTCTTTACATAAGGTTATATCGTCTTTCTCAATTCGCACCTCGATTTTTTCCGATCTAGATATGTATGCCTCCGCATAGGACGATCCTTCTTTGGTTGTAAAATCAACTGCCTTTTCCGCTAGGTCAAACATCACCTTCCACCTATCAAGACCGAACTTACCCTGGTTTTTGGCCCTCCGTCACCTACCGGAACGCCCTGTCCTGCCTTTCCACAAACCCCAATTGAAAATTCCACGGTGTCTCCTATGGCATCTACACTCTTCAAAGTATCAAGTATGTTTCCAGAAAAAGAAACATCTCTTAAAGGTTGTTTAATCTCTCCTTTCTCAATTAAATATGCTTCTTCGGCATTAAATTGGAAAATTCCCGTTCCTGTATCAACCTGTCCTCCCCTGGAACCATCTACGTATATACCGAATTTTGTATCCGCGATTATCTCATCGAATTTCCAATCTCTTGGATCTAAGCAAACATTGCTCATTCTTACCAGAGGAGGGTACGAGTAGCCTTGGGATCTTGCCTTGCCGTTGGACTCTTTGCCCATCAAAAATGCGGTTTCTCGGGAGTGTAAAAATTCTCTCAGTATTCCGTCCTTTACAACATAAGTTTTCCTAGCCCTGACGCCCTCGCTATCATAGTAAAAGGATCCAAATTTGTTTTCTAATGTTGGATCATCGTATATCGTTACATTCTCATCGGCTATTTTTTCGCCGATCATACCTTCCAAAACCGAGTCTCCTTGCAAAACCAAATCTGCCTCACATGCGTGCCCTAAAGCCTCATGTATAAATACGCCGGTTAACTTCTCACCCATTACGATGGGATATCTTCCTCCAGGGACATAATCGCTGTGTAACATGTTTATCGCTTTTTTTGCCGCCTTTTTACCAATTTCTTCCAAGTTTTCATCTTTCAATAGTTCAAATCCTCCCAAATGTCCAATTCTTTCAGTTCCAACCTGTAGTTTGTCTTCATCTCTCGCTATTGTAGATGTGAATAGCGAGACACTAAAGTTTGACGTTTTAATAAAAGAATTTTCTGAGTTTACGAAAATTTTTTGAGTATATCCATCTGTGTAACTTGCATTTGAGTTGACAATTTCCGGAAATTCTTTTGAAGCATCAATTACCTTTAAGAGGCACTGTATCTTCTCAGAGATATCTATATCCCTAGGGTCTATCTTGGGTTTCATGGATATTGTTTTTGTATGTAATTCTGCCTCAGCTAGATGAGTTTCTCTTTGTTCTCTTCTATGCAGAGCAAGTCTTATCGCATTTTCCACAATTTCTTTTAATCTTGACGTATCATTCGTGGAAGAAAAACCCCAATTTCCCTTGTGGAAAGCGCGAATACCCACACCTGACTCGAGTCCATGGGTTATCTTTTCTTCTTCATCTTTTATGGTTATGTTCGAAAAGGTTGTTTTTCCATATCTGATATCTACGTATTCTACCCTATTTTGGACAGTATCTATCAAAGAAGTAAGAAGGTCGTCCAATGAGACGCCTCCTATGCTGGTCTAGCACCAGAAACCTTGGAAATACCCTCAGGAATAATTTCGGCCAAATCTTTTATTTTAGTTAACAATTCATTTTTCTTTGCGGTTTGGATTAAAGCATGCCTAAGGACGTCTCTTATGTTATCGACGGCTATTACCTCTACCATTTCCCTATATTTATCTTCAAGGACTACATCTCTCTCATTGGCTTTTGGTATGAGTACCTTTTTTAGACCTGCATCTGCAGCAGCCTCTATTTTAGCCGATATCCCTCCTACCGGCAAAACGTCACCTCTTACGCTCAATGACCCTGTCATTCCGGTTGATTGATCGACCGGAATATTCTCCAACGCTGATATAACCGCTGTAGCAACAGATATGGATGCACTATCACCCTCTACACCTTCATGGGTCAAAACAAATTGCACGTGAATGTCAAAATTACTTATATCTCGTCCAGTATATTTCTTTATCAGTGCACTTACGTTTTGTACTGCTTCTTTGGCTATTCTGCCAAGTTTACCCGTTGCTATTACCTTTCCTTCGTCTCTACTTTGCGCTGGTACAACTTCAGCGGCGATAGGCAATATTATTCCACTGTCCGATCCTATTACTGCTAGGCCATTTACACTTCCAATTTCTTCTCCTTCGGTCTTAAATACTCTATACTCTTTCTTTCTCTCTATAACTCTGTCTGCTACTTGTTGTTCCAAACTCCTCGCCATCTCCTTCGCGGCGATCACATGCCTACCTTTAACGAAATCACTCCTTTCAGCTCTTGCTATATCTCCGGCTACTCGAACAAGTCCTCCCAACTCCCTGAGTTTGAGAGTTAGATGTCCTCTTCTGCCCGATCTTCTTCTTGCCTCTCTCATTATTTCTTCTGTAGCCTCTTTATCGAAGTGAGGTATTTTTCCATCCTTAACAACCTCTTGAGCTATGAACCTTATCAGTTTATTTCTGTTTTCAGGGGTGTCAGGAATAGTATCGTTTATGTATACCTCATAACCGGATCCCCTTATTCTAGAGCGTAAGGCGGGATGCATTCTTCTGATAACCTCTAAGTTCCCTGCTGCTACCAGTATAATATCAGATGGAACAGGTTCTGTCTTTACCATAGCGCCGGAACTTCTTTCACTCTGTCCTGTTATCGACATCTTCTTTTCTTGCATGGACGTTAGGAGATCTATCTGACTCTTAGGCTCTAACGTTGCGATCTCGTCTACGAACAATACTCCTTTATTTGCCTTATGAATCGCCCCACCCTCTACTCTCTCATGAGCAGGAGTTTCTAATCCTCCTGACTGGAAGGGGTCGTGTCTCACATCTCCAAATAACGCACCAGCGTGTGCTCCTGTTGCATCGACAAAAGGAGGCTTGCCATCGGCTTGATTATAAACCAGTAACTTAGGTACTATTACATCATCTCTGTGCCTTATATTTTGGAGGAGTAAAAATACCAGTGCCGCTGCTATTATTCCCACCAAGAATTGCCTCATGGCTATTCCTATGCCAACTATGCCAAAAATGAGGAGCAGTGCCCACATCTTTCTTCTTTCTTCGTTGGCTCTTGCTTGCCTCTTAAATTCATCAACTATCTCTTTTCCTTTTCCTGCTGGGAAAACACGGACTTTTGGTGTATTTTTGTCCTCAAAGTTTGGAAAAATAACTATATCTTGGAGTTCTTCCCTTGGAAGGAGTTCACTCATCGCCTGTGCTAACAAAGACTTGCCGGTTCCAGGCTCTCCTATCAGAATTACATGTCTTCTCTGCTGGGCTGCCTTTTTAACGATTTCTACTGCCCCATCTTGTCCTATTACTTGATCTATTAGCCTTTTTGGCACCTCTATTTCTTCTGTGGTATCGTTGATGTAAGTTCCTTCCACTACACATCACCCAAGAAACAATTGCAGTATTCGATATCACTATATATGGTCACAATATTTTTATGCTTTGTGCAGACACTACATGCAACTGATCGTTCTTCTCCCTTTAACAGTCCTTATCGCCTTGGTCAAGATGTCTTCCACACATGCTACAGGAGGAGCGTAGCAAGTTTCTATTGTTTCTAAATCTTCTAAGATAACGCCTTTCCATATTCCCATAGTAATTCTATCTATAATGTGTGAAACGCCTTCATATCCAATTATTTGTCCGCCAATTAACCTTTCATTTCTTTTGTCAAATACCAGTTTCGCGTGTATTGATTTACCATGCATAAATCTAGCTTTAGAAAAGGAAGATATCTTAGCAGTTAAAGGTTCAAATCCTTTTTTCTCCGCTAAAGACTCAGAAAGTCCTGTTGCTCCAATTTTTAGATCTCCAAACAGTGTTATCATGGAGTTCAAAACTCCTGGAAATTTTTTCGATAGGTTAAGAACATTTGTCCCTGCAACTCTACCCTGTCTTATCGCCGTGGTTCCGAATAGGCTTAATATGGGAGAATTTGTCAAGAAGAATTTTGTTTCACAGCAATCCCCTGCTGCGAATATATCTTCATCATTCGTTCGCATGTATTCGTCTACGACGATACCGTTTAAATCGCCGATATCTATGCCACATTTTTCTGCAAGATCAACATTCGGTTTCATCCCTGTTGCGAGGACAACTACATCAGCATTAATATTTTTACCATTTATCTTCACAGACTCTACCTTATTTTCACCCTTTATTTCCTCTAAGGTTGAGGAGAGGTATAGATTAATTTTTTTGGTTATTTCATTCTCAACCATTTCAGCCATATCCCTGTCCAAGACGTTCGGCAATACCTGAGGCATCATTTCTACGAGAGAAGTCTCGAAACCTCTTTCACCAAAGGCGTGAGCCAGTTCTAATCCTATGGCTCCTGCTCCTACCACTACTGCCTTCTTTTTGCCCTGCATATAATTCTTTAAATCCATGGAAATCTCTAAATCGGTGTTTACCGCGAACACTCCTTTTAATCCTGTTCCCGGTACATCAGGTATATTATTTTTTGCCCCCGTTGCAATTATAAGCTTGTCATAAGGTATTTTTTCGTTGTCACTTGTTTTTAATAATTTATTTTCTCTATCTATGTCTAATACATTTTTATTTTTCAAAATATCTACGTTTTTTTCTTTTTTATAAAAAACAGAATCGTGCATGATCACTGCTTCAAAACTTTCTATCTCTCCTTCCAATATGAAAGGAATACTGCATGGAGAGTAGGCAATATAATTCCTGTTTGTTATTACCTTTATATCTACATCTTTACTCAGTTCTCTCGCCGTAGAAGCAGCAGGAAGACCTGCTCCACCCGCTCCAATTACCACCAGTTTCATGATGGGATCTAAACTTGAACAGTATATATATTTTTGGAGATATGATTTTAATAAATTCTAAACGATTTCCATAAAAGCATTTGATTCTTTACTTTTAAATGTATTTTCTCGAATTTGGATCGAGCAAATTATAAAAGTGCACCACCGCATGAAGAACCATGTCCAGCAGTACACCCGAAGCAATGGTCTTCGGTAACGATCTTTCGCCTTGTAAGAATGGAAAGATCAAAACGCTGGATGTGATCCGGAGCGCCATAGTTCACGGCATACCCGAGTGCTAGATTGAAATCACAATCGTAAAGCGTACCATCCCAGCCGACACTGATCTGATGCTGACACATCAACCTACCCACTGTTTGAGGATTAAAAGATTCTTTGAGAAGCCGCATGTAGTTTTGCTCTTGATTTTGCCGGCGCAAATCCTTCAAGAAACGTCCAATTGGCATGTTCGTTATGGTACGAAGATGGTTGAAAGTGATGCCGAATCTTTCACCAAGCTCGCGGCGGTAGTCGGCCTCAAGATCAGACTGTTTGGGGGGAAGAAACGGACCTTTCGGGTTGTACACAAGTTTAAGGAGTAGATTGGAATCGGAACCGTAGCCCAAGGCGTTTAACCGTTTGATAACCTTGATGCTTTTCTCGTAGACCCCCGTGCCCCGCTGGGCGCAAACGTTTTTTTCCAGGTAACACGGTAGGGAGGCCACAAGTTGCACTTCATTTTCCCTGAAGAACTCAAGCACCGTCTCCATACCGGGTTCTAGAAGCACAGTAAGGTTGGTTCGAACCTGCACTCGGTGCCCCCCCTCACGCAGTGCCTCTACAAAACGCCTAAAATGGGGATTGAGTTCCGGCGATCCGCCGGTCAGATCGACCAACCGGCACCGCACACTCTCGAGCATCTCAAGGATCAAATCCATGGTAGACCATTCCATCATCTCTTTTCGATGAGGCGATGCCTCAACGTGGCAGTGTACGCACTGCTGGTTGCAGCGAAATCCTAAGTTAACCTGCATTGTCTCGATTTTAATTGCTCGCAGTCCGTTGTTACTGATCTTCTCTATCTGTTTTTCGAAATCGTTCGCGTTTTCCACAAAAACAACTCCTTTCAACCTGAAACATCTTTGAAGCAAACGATAATTGTAAACTTTTTTAAAAATTTATTGGTTATAGGTGAAATTTTTTTAACAAATACTCAGGTTTTTAATAAAATCCCTCATATCAAATTATCCGAAAATTTATTTAAGATCTTAGGACAGTTAATCTTCGGGTGTTTGAGATTATTGTGGTGGGAGGAAGCACGTCTCAAAGTTTGAGTGCTGAAGTATCCAATCTTTTGTCTTGCGACATTATCCCTGTTAAAAAGAAGTACTTCCAAGACGGAGAACTGCATATCAAGATAGATAGGAATGTAAAGGGAGAAGACGTAATAGTAATACAATCTACCCCTTATCCCCAAGTTGATAATACAATGGAACTTATTTTCTTGTTGGATCTTCTATTTGATTATGATCCTAACTCTATGAGAGTTTTTATACCATATCTCGGATTTTCGAGGCAAGATAAGAGATTTGAAGAAGGAGAGGCCATAAGTGTTAAGGCAATCGCGAATATGATAAGCCAATATGACATCGACATTCTATATCTATTTGACATTCATAAACCTCACATCATTGATTTTTTTGATATTCCAGTTAATGAAATAACTGCGATTCCTCTTTTAGCATCATACATAAAAGATTTGAATATGAAAGATCTTATGGTATTTGCTCCAGATAAAGGAGCATTGAATAAGGCAATAGATCTTGCGAGAAGATTGGATATTGATTTTGACTACCTGGAAAAGATTAGGGAAGGTCCAGGGAAGATCAAAATGAAGAAAAAAGATCTAAATGTAAAGGAGAAGAATATAATTCTAGTAGACGATATTATCGATAGTGGAGGAACGATAATAAGGGCAGCCGATATTTTATTCTCGGAGGGGGCAATAAGAATCATAGCCTCTTGCATACACCCTGTCCTGAGTAAGGATGCTGTTTCAAAAATTTTGGCATCTAATATTTCCGATATAATAGCAACAAATTCCATAGAAAGAGAAGTAAGCAAAGTATCCCTTGCTCCGTTAATCGCAAAGGAATTAAAATAAAGAAGATCTCTTATATAACAAATTTTGCAGTTATCACCAAAGTTAATAAAAAGATAATTTTAAGTGATTCCATGAAATATTTAGTCTTGCTCTCGGGTGAACATCCTCAACTACCCCAAGCAGAGCTCAAAGCAACTTTGGAAGCCCTTACTGTAAAATATTCTGAGATTGAGACCGCAGATCAGGTATTTACATTCGAGGCTTTAGATTGCCCAGATATATCAAGTAGATTAGCATATGCTCACTTTTATGGTGAGTTAGAATTTATATGCAATCAAGAAAAGAGAGAAATCTTAAAAAAAGCCAGCGAAGTTTCTTGCGAGGGCTCTTTTTCCGTTAGGATAAAAAGGATAAAGGAAAGCGGACTGAGTTTTAAAGGTCTAGAGTTAGAAAAAGAGATAGCAAGCAAGATAATTTCCAAAGAAAACTATGTAGACTTAGGAAATCCTGATAACTCTTTTATATTAATTTTAAGTTCTAATAGGGCATTTTTTTGCAGAATGATAAAAAATATAGATAGGGCTCAATACGAGAAAAGAAGACCCCAAATTAGGCCATATTTCCGTCCTGGGACTATTTTGCCAAGAACAGCGAGATGTCTTGTTAACTTGTCTAGGGCAAGATCTAAAGAAAGTTTTCTGGATCCTTTCTGTGGTGCAGGAGGTATATTAATAGAGGCCGGGTTGATTGGTTGTAGTCTATACGGATTAGATTTGGACGAGAGGGTAGTAAGCGGCGTTAAGAAAAACCTTGATTTCTACGGAATGGACATTTATATAGTAATGGTAGGAGACGCAAGAGATATACCACTTGAGAATATAAAAGCAATAGCCACAGATCCTCCTTATGGAATATCAGCAAGTACTATGGGTTTGACCCTTGAGGATCTCTATCTAGAATCTTTGCTTGAGATGGAAAGGATATTAGATAAAGGATCATACATAACAGTATCTCTACCCCACGAGAGGATGGATATAGAAGATATAATAAACAAAACAAATCTTACTGAGGTAGAGTATTATTTAGAGAGGGTTCATAAAAGTTTAACAAGAAGAATAACTGTATTGAGGCTTTGATATGGAGATAACTTTCCTTGGTACTTCAGGAAGTATTCCTACCACAAAAAGGAACCTGCCGGGGATTGCGATAAAGATAGATGGAGAGATTTTACTATTAGATTGTGGAGAAGGTATACAGAGACAATTTTTGCTTTCTAAACTAAGCTATATGCGGATAAAAAATATTGTTATCTCCCATTTACACGGAGATCATTTCTTAGGACTAAGCGGTCTTGTTCAAACCATGTCTTTTTTGGGTAGAGAAGATCCTATCTACATTTATACTCCAAAGGATTCTGCTAAAGAATTGAAAGATTATTTGGGTATAGGTTACTACACTCAAGGTTTCCCTATCAATATCAATGGAGTATCGAACGAAGAAATAAAACTAGAAAAATTAAAAATCAATTTTGCTCGTACTGATCATTCAGTACCTACTGTAGCGTGCAAAATAGAAGAATACAGCAAAAGAGGCAAATTCAACCTCGAAAAAGCAAATAAACTTGGCATAAAACCAGGTCCTGAGTTTTCGAGACTCGAAAGAGGAGAGAAAATAACTCTAAACGGAAAAGAGATATCCTTAGAGGACGTTGTAGGTCCAAATCGAAAAGGGAAGTGCATCGTTTACTCCTCAGATACAAGACCTTGCGAAAGTGTAATAAAACTTGCCAGCGATTGTGATCTTCTCATACATGACTCTACGTTCAGTCATACATTAAAAGATAGGGCTTTAGAAACTTTTCATTCAACTGCTAAAGATTCTGGAGATGTTGCTTTGGAGGCAAAGGCAAAAAAATTGATATTGACCCATATTAGTCCCAGATACGATGGAAAAGAGTTATTAGAAGAGGCAAAAGAGGTTTTCTCGAGCACGATGCTGGCTTACGATCTAATGAAGCTAAAAATATGATGGAAGAATTGAATGGACATAAAGAACATTCTAATATCATACAAAACAAAAAGAAATGAGATAAAAAAGAAATTAGAAGAATTTAAGGAAACGGGTAAAAAATCTGACGAAAAAATCTTTGCAGAACTATGTTTTTGTATATGTACTCCTCAATCCAGGGCTAGAGTTGCCGATAGAGCAATTAAATCCTTAGAAGAAAGCGGAATTCTTTTTATAGGTGATGTAAATGAAATAAGAGCCAATTTACATGGAGTCAGATTTCCCAACAATAAGGCGCGATATATCTACGAAGCAAAAGAGTTTTTCAGCGTAGACGGAAAAATAAGAATTAAAGAAAAATTAAATGAATTTGAAGATGTTTTTGAACTTCGAGAATGGTTGGTAAAAAATATTAGGGGAATCGGTCTCAAAGAGGCAAGTCATTTTCTGAGGAACATAGGCCTAGGTGAGAACCTCGCAATACTGGATGTTCATGTCCTGAAAAATCTAAAATTACTCAACATCATAGACGATATTCCAAAAAACTGGGCAAAAAGAGAATATCTGAGAGTAGAGGAAAAAATGAGACATTTTTCTAATGAAATAAACATACCGATGGATGAATTAGATTTACTTCTCTGGTCTGAGGGAACAGGAGAGATATTTAAGTAATTAAATGAGGGCATATAGAAAGATCGCCTCTAAAGAAAAATGTAATAATCTGTGGGTCTTATCAGAGATTCTATGTATGAATAGAGTATGATAAGCGTCTAGGGCTAGATGAATCATTGCAGCAAGAAATCCTATAGTAAACGAGAAGAACAGGATAGAAATTATGAAAAAGTGAAAAATAGACTCTATCAATTCATGTACAAACCATAGACCAATAGGATTTAACCTTATCCTTAGTAGACTGCCGAAAACTAAGTAGTAAGGTTCAAACTTCTTCCAAAATATATGCTCATGCAATAAATCAGTAATATTTAGAGTTATGGCCACTAGCAACCAAAGCATAATATCCCTCTTATAATTTCCCTGTTATTCTAATACCAGTGTTAGTCTTATATCTTTTATTTATATCCATCAATAAAGAGGTTATGCTTTCAACTATCCTTGAATTTCTTAAAGATCCACCATCTATGGCTCGTAAGTTATCAATTTTTTCTGCTAGTTCCATTATCCGTTCTTTAGATTTTTCATTATCTCCACATACGATTATATCGCAATCAACAGGCTTATCTATATCCAAGAGGGATTTTGCGCTAACATTATGGAATGCTGAGACCAGCTTTACACGAGGAGGTAGAATTTCTCTAGCCCTTTCTGCTGCAGAGTCTGTAATCTCTTCCAGAGGGACTGTAACATCCACAACGATATCGTCTTCACTCAAGAAAGGGCTTATGCTTTTTAATATATTTTTTTGGGCTTTATAAGGTACAGAAACAATTATTATATCTCCTTTCTCCGCAGCTTCTTCATTTATAAGTCCAGTAACCTTGGCATCCCTTATTTTTTCTTTTATAATTTCAGACGCTTTTTTGGCCTTTTCAGCGTTTCTTGACCCAATTATCACCTCCTCACCAGCCATAGAAAGTCTCATAGCTAGGCCCATTCCTTGTTCTCCAGTACCTCCGATAATTGCTATCAATCTACAACCCCCCACCTTCTTAAATATTCTAAACTCCTCTTCAAATTCAATAAATCCCTTGACTCTAATATTATGGATCCACTGTATTTTTTCTCCTCTATAATTTTTAAAACCTTTGAGATGTCTATATTACCTAACCCCAAAGGGAGGTGTAGGTCTTTTTTTTCGTCGTTATCATGAAGATGCAAATGATCAAATTTTAGATCAAAAAACTCTGTAGGGTTATCGGTTGTGAATGCATGTCCTATATCTAAGGTATATCCTATTTCCGGGACCTCCCTGAGTACAGTCTTTATCTCCTCAACTGTAGAGCAAAATACACCTTCTCTAGTTGGTAAATTCTCAAATGTAAGTTTTATACCCAACTTTTCTGCTCTTTTGGCGCATTTCTTCATACTCTCGATGTTAGTTTTCCAGGCTTGTTCCGGAAATCTTAGACCCAAAGGGGATAAGTGACCCGGATGAATGTTTACTAAATCTGCTTCAAGTTCGTAAGAAAGATCTATAGAAGAAAATATTAATTCTAGAGCCGTTTCTCTCATTTTTTCATTTAAACTAGCTATATTGAGGTCAGAGAATGGTGCATGAATCTTTAAACTCAAATCAAAAGAATTTCTAAAATCTTTGATTGTTTGGACATTAATTTCGTTTAGTGAATGAGGTCCTTCGCCAACTATCTCGATGGCATCGAGTCCAATTTCCACTGCTTTTTTCAAAGAAGATTCCATATCATTATAAAACGCTGATGAGGGTGCTCCTATCTCCATCTATTTCACCGGTCTACCATTTATGGTCTGTGGGACCAACCAATCTATAAATTCTTCTTTGCTTTCGATCTCTACTGTTATAGGTCCTAAAGGAGATTCGCCTTCTGTAGAAAAACTGATCTTCCCTATGAATGCTACTTGTTTATTTACGTCAAATCGCGAATGATAAATATTTCCATCTTTCCTTGTTCCAGATTTTATTACCTTTCTTGCAGCATCCAATATCCTTCCTCTATGCAAGAGATATCTAAAATGAGTTATTGCTTCTTCGTTCCCCTTTCCGACCAATGTTTTTTCTTCCTCCGATATATCGATCTTTATAGTGGGGAAAAGATTTTTTACTGCTTTTTTAACTTTTTCAATATCTTCGGTAGGATAAATCTTAGTTCTAACTGTCACCTTCATAATTCTTTGCTATCGTTTCTATCTCCTCATATAGTTTTTCCAAAGAACTTTCATTCACAACCATAAAATCAGCGATGGCAATTACCGATCCTATACCTATATCCAATTCTCTTCTCTCTCTTTCTAAAAACTCTTTAAAATTCCGCGGATCATCTGCTCTTCCTCTTCTTTTTAGTCTTTTACATCTTATTTTGGGAGATGCGTGAATGGATACTATAACGAAATCCTCAAAGTAGTTTTTAAAACACTCAATTTCAGGTAGACTCCTTATTCCTTCAATAATAACATTTTTGCTTAACCCCGAAATCTTTTTTATACATCTCTTTGCTACCGCATCTTCTCCTTCATCTTTCCTTATTTCAACGGCTAGTTTACCAATTGACTCAGGATCTTCCTTAATCCCTCTTTCTCTCGCTAGATCTCTGATAACATCACCCATAGAAACTATTGAAAAACCTTTTTTATAAAAAACCTTCAAAGCCTGTGTCTTTCCTGATCCTGGCATACCTGTAATACATAGTATCTTCATGTTGCCTCTTCTAGAATTCCTTCAATGCTTTCGTTTGTTATATTAAATGCTCTTCTGGCTTTTTGTGCAGATTCACTAGGCTTTCCTGGAAAAATCGTGAGCATAGCAGCTATAACTGCCAAAGAAAGGGCTATCATAAGCATGTATTCCAGGGCACCCTGTCCTCTCTCGTCCATTTCAATCCCCAAACGTTCAAACGAGAATTATTCTCCGTAATATATATAATTTGGCTAGACAAATATTTAGAAAAATAGGCAAAATTGAGGACCATGTCTTCCATCTGTGGAGTAGTTGGGAAAGATGCGAGCGTAAAAGTGTATGATATGCTAAATATAATGAAACACAGAGGAGAAGATTCCTTTTATCTTTTCCAGTCAGAAAAAATTAGTTATTCATCTAAAATTGACGATTTAGAAATTGATAAAAGATCAAATTTTTCATTAGGTCATTCAAGACTTTTGATTTCTGAAAAGGAAGATATAATTCCGTTAGAAGAAAAATACCATCTTTTCCTAGACGGTCAGGTTTATAATTCAATTGAGATAAAAAATAACTTAGTTGATACGATTCGTACCTTAGACGGAGATTTCGCCTTTGCTTTATTCAACGAAGAAGAAATATTTTTGTCGAGAGATTATATCGGAATAAAGCCCCTCTACTATGTATATAAAAGAAATAATCAAAACGGAAAAAAAGAATTTGCCTTTGCATCCGAGAAAAAAGCATTGATTAAAGTAGGTTTCTCAGACGGAGAAATCAAAACTTTAGAACCATATAGCTTACTGACTTTTGATGGAGATACAGGAATAATCTCCTTGGATAGAGAGAGACCAGAAGAAGGCGCTTTTGATGCGAGCATTTTAATTAAAAAATTAAGATACGCTGTTGAAAAAAGAATAAGAGATTTAAATAAACTTGGAATTCTTTTTTCCGGAGGGATAGACAGTACATTACTAGTGAGTCTATGTGAAAAAGATCTAACATGCATTACCGTTGGAATGGCGGGCTCTCACGACATAAAGGAAGCGAAAAAGGTAGCCTCTTTTTTAGATATAGATTTATGCGCTCGAGAATTCTCTATCCAAGATGTAAAACGATGTATCAAGGAGGTGTGCTACGCGATAGAGGATCTGAGCGCTCTTAACTTGAGCATCGGAATACCCATGTATTTAGCAACGAAAACCGCCAAAGAATTGGGCCTCAAAGTTGTGCTTGCAGGACAGGGTGCAGATGAGTTATTTGGTGGATACTACAAATATCTGGGATACAAAGAATCTTTAAACGAGATCCTGTGGAAGGAATTTTTAAATATATACAGAACAAATCTTGAGAGAGACGATAAGGCAAGTATGGCAAATTCTATATTGCTAAGATTACCCTACTTAGATATAGATGTGGTAAAATATGCCTTCCAAATACCCGGTATCCTAAAAATAAAAGATGGGATGAGGAAGTATCCATTAAAAAAGGCTGCAAAAGAAATGAAATTACCAAATGAGGTTATTAAAAAAGAAAAAAAGGCTATGCAATACGGAACAGGATTTCATAAATTATTAAAAAAGATATCCAGAGAATTTGGTCTTAGTACTAACGAATTTGTATCTAAACTTAAATCCGAGGTATTTTTATGAATATTTTGGCGATTAAGGCACATCCAGATGACTGCGAGCTTGGATGTTTCGGCACCTTGGCTAGACATGTCTATTCGAAAGATGAGGTATATCTCTTGTCTTTGAGTAGCGGCGAAAAAAGCTATGATCCTGAAACCAGAAAAAAAGAGGCCAAAGAAGCAGCCAAAATACTTGGAGCCAGGAATATTTTCTTCGCAGACTTACCAGAGACCATGATACACGATGATGCGTCAACGATTGCAGTCATAGAAGAAATTATCGAGAAGGTGAGTCCAAAAAGGATTTACACCCATACAATCCATGAAAAGCATCAAGATCATAGAAATACTGCCTATGCAAGCCTTTCTGCCGGGAGATATGTACCAGAAATCCTAATGTATGAAACTCCCAACACCATGGAAAATTTTTCTCCGCAGTACTTCGTAGATATAACGAAGTTCATTGAAACCAAGATAAACGCAGTTAAAGCCCATAAGTCCCAGATGCATAAGAGCTATACTAGAGTAGCATCAATTGAGGGTCTTGCAAGATTTAGAGGATATCAGTCAGGTCTATATATCGGAGAAGAAAAAGTTATATCTGCAGAGGCTTTTGAGGTTGCCAGAATAATCAAAAAATGGGAAGATTGATCTCATGAATGTATTGGCTATTGGTGCGCATCCAGATGATGTAGAACTTGGTTGCGGAGGTACTTTAGCCAAGCACGTAAAAGAAAGGGACAAGGTACAAGTATTATTTCTGACGAAGGGGGAAATTGGAGGAGATCCAAGTGTAAGGATCAGAGAATCTAAAGAAGCGATAAAGATGCTGGGCATAGAATCGCCAATTTTTGGAAATCTTAATGACACATTCATCCATGATTCCATTAAACAAACGATTGATTTGATTGAATATTACGTTAATAAATATGAACCAACTCGGGTATACACCCATTCAAGCAAAGACAGACACCAAGACCACGTTGGAACCAGCATTGCAACCCAAGCAGCGTGCAGGAATGTTTCTGAGGTACTCATGTATGAGACTCCTGCTACATTTGCTGAGTTTTCTCCCCAGATATACATAAACATAGAAAAGACATTAAATTTGAAGGTAAAGGCCCTACAATCTCACAGTACCCAGAGAAACAAGTATTACATGAGAGCAAAGGCAGTGAAAGGTTTAGCGGAGTTTAGAGGTTTCCAGGCAAATTTAAAAGCAGCAGAAGCATTTGAAGTGGCAAGAGTAATTTATAAATAATTAAGATTTTTCAGATTAAATTAACCGCATCATTTTTTATACCATCATTCTAATTAAGACCATGAAACTACTACTTTGGGAATACGCCTCTGGCGGAGCAATGGAAGAATTAGACATGAGCATACTCGCAGAAGGCTATGGAATGCTATATTCTTTAATGAAATCTATCTCTAAAAAGCATGAAGTCATGGTTCCCATAGATAAAAGGTTGAATTTTTCCTCTTCTGTAAAAATAGATCCTATAAATGATAATTATATTGAAATTCTCGAAAATGAAACTGAAAATGTAGATTCAGCATTGATTATCGCTCCAGAAAGTGATTTTGAACTCTATGAAATTGTTAAAAGATTAGAAAATAATTTAAATTTATTGAACTCTAAAAGTAAATTTATTTACGACAACTCAGATAAATCTATTATGTATAAGAAGTTAAAAAAGGTAAATATACCCAAATCAATAGTTGTTAAGGATAAAAAGATAGATATGGATTTTCCTTTTATCATTAAGCCCTTAGATGGTGTTTCTTGTGCTGGGCTCTCTTTGGTGAGGGACGAGAGAGATCTTAATCGTGCGTTGGAAAAAATAAGAGACGAATCTAGTTTTGAAGATTTCATCGTTCAAGAATATATTGAGGGTTTGCATTTAAGCGTGAGTCTAATTTTTGGAGATGATGTTTATCCTATAAGTCTAAACAGACAGTTCATAGATCTAAAAGATTTTAAATATTTAGGAGGAGAATTACCAGTAGAGCATGGAGCAAAAGAAGAGATTTTTGAAGAAGCAATTAATGCAGTAGAATGCTTTGATGGCGCAAATGGATATCTAGGAGTAGATATCGTTTATTCAGACATTCCTTATATCATAGAAATAAATCCAAGAATTACAACTCCAATTATCGGACTATGCGAGATATTGGATGAGATGGGGAATTTTATCGTTAAAAATGATGTATACGAGCCTATAAATTTTGAAAGTAAGGTAAGATTTAAAAAGAGCAAGGATGCTACGATAATACCTCCAATCAAGGATTCAGTAGGTATAAAGGTGGAAAAAATTTGATATTAGGACTAGATGTAGGTGGAGTCAATATCAAGGCTGGTTTAATAGAAGGTGAAGAAATTATTTTATGTAAATCCTATTATTTTCCTCTCTGGAAATTCTATGGGGATTTTTCTAAGTTTTTTTCCTCTTTAAAAAGAGAATTTGAACTCGAAGATGTTAAGATTGATAAAACAGGAGTCGTAATGACAGGAGAGTTAGCAGACTCCTTTGGAACTAGAAGAGAGGGAGTATTATTCATAGCAGAGAATCTAAGAAGTATATTCGATGAAGTATACTTCATGAATTACGATGGAGAGTTGAAAGATCTCAAAAACTTAAAAGAAAATCCTTTAAATTTTGCCGGATCTAATTTTCCTGCCACCGTTGTACTCACCTCTAGAATAGTTAACGAGGGCATCTTGTTAGATATGGGGAGTACAACAACAGATATAATTCCGTTCAAAGAAGGAAGGCATCTCTCTGGTAGAAACGATTTAGAGAGGCTTATGAACGAAGAACTTATATATACAGGCCTTTTGAGAACTAATCTCTGTTTTTTATCGAGTAAGGTTCCTATTAGGGGAAAAATGGTTAGGATCTCACCGGAATATTTTGCCCAAACAGCCGATATCTACAGAATATTGGACTACATAAATGAAGGAGAATATACCGTAGATACTCCAGACAATAAAGGAAGATCTAAGGGAGATTGTCTAACAAGAGTAGCAAGGGTATTATGTTCAGATAGAGAAGAATTGAATGAAAGCGAAATTTTAAGTATTGCAAAATTTTTGAAGAAAAAGCATGTAGAAATCATAAGATCTTCCCTTTTAAAAGTATTAGAAAGAACAAATATAAGTAGAAACTTTGTGTTAGCCGGAATAGGTTCTATGCTCTTAGAAGAGGTGTGCAAAGATATCGGAGAGATCTATTCAATAGAAGAAGAGTTCGGAAGAGAAGTATCTATCATAGCGCCAGCAATAGGAGTGGCATACGCGGTGAGTTTATGCGAGCAGTAATAAAATGGGGAGGAAGTCTGATTGACTATTCGAAGAAAAATTTACCTAAGATAGCAGAGATGACCGAAGAACATGAAATCCTCATAGTCCCTGGTGCAGGCCCTTTTGCAAATCTTATAAGAGAAATTGATAGAAATTATTGTCTTGATCCAGCAATAAGTCACAGAATGGCAATTTTAGCCATGGACCAGTATGCATACTTCTTATCTCAATGGAGCGAAAAGATTTTATGCATAAAGGATTTGGATTCCTTCGACAAAAAAGGACTTCCCGTATTACTCTACTCTCACATGGAAGATCCATTTGAGCCAAGTTGGGACGTCACGTCAGATACAATAAGCGCCTACATCGCAAAAAAACTCGGATTTGTGCTGATAGTTGCGACTGATGTAGATGGTGTTTACATAAAAAACAATCTGAAGAAAGAAATTAGAGCAGAGGAACTATTAGGAAAAGAAACATGCGTTGACAAAGCATTTCCACAATTCTTAATGGAAAATAAGATGGATTCCTTTGTAGTGAATGGGAAAGAAGTGAATAGGATTAGAAAGATATTAGATGGAGAGGATTCCATATGCACCAAGATCATTGGAGGAGATTGATTGGCAGAGTATAAGGCATGTACTACATGCGGAGAATACCTACTCCCACATGAAACGTATACAATATTCCCCTGTCCAAACTGTGGAGAAGTAGAAATAAGGAGATGTAATGACTGTAGGAGATTAAGCAACGTTTGTAAATGCAGTAATTGTGGTTTTGAAATTCCTTAGGTGATTTAGTTGGGAGAAGTCTTAGTCATCTTAAAAGTAATGCCTGAGAGCGCAGATATAAAACCCGAGCATCTAAAAGAAAGAATAGAGGGGAGATTATCAGAAGAACTCAGGATAGTAGGATACGAAGAGGAGCCTATAGCCTTTGGACTTTCAGCGTTGAAAGTTTCTCTTGTTGTAGAGGACAAAGAAGGCGGAATAAGCACTGTCGAAGAAAAAATTAAAAAAATAGAAGGTGTAGGAGAAATAGATGTTGTACATCTTTCTAGGTGTCTCTAGGTGTTCGGATGTATAGGATTGGTATCATCAACGGTGACGGAATAGGACCTGAAGTAATATCTGCTAGTATAAATGTCCTAGAAAAACTGCCCGTAGACTTCGAATTTATTTCGGCAGATGCTGGCTATGATTACTGGAAAGAACACGGTGTTGATACATTAGTGCCAAAAGAGACCATGGAGATTTTAAAAGAAACTGATGTTCTCTTAAAAGGACCTACAACCACTCCCCAAGGCCCAGATTCTCCAAAGAGCGTTGCTGTAACAATAAGGCAAGAATTTCAACTGTATGCGAACCTAAGACCTTTTAAAAGGAGAGAAGGCGTTAGCGCCCCGGTAGATTATTTAGACGTTATTTTAGTGAGAGAGAATACTGAAGGCTTATACAAGGGGTTAGAATACAAATTAAACGAAGATATCGCCATAGGAATAAGAACCATAACAAGAAAGGGTAGCGAGCGAATTGCAAGATTTGCCTTTGAATTAGCAAGGAAGGAGAAAAGAAAGAAGGTTACAGCAGTACATAAAGCGAACATATGCAAGGAGACCTGCGGTTTATTTTTAAATGTTTGTAGGGAAATCGCTAAGGAATACCCAGAAATAGGATTTGATGATTCTCATATAGACGCTACCACGATGTGGCTCATAAGAAGGCCTGATTGGTACGATGTTATCGTTACGACCAATTTATTTGGAGATATTTTAAGCGATGAGCTCGCAGCGTTAACTGGTTCAATAGGACTTGCTCCCGGAGCGAATATTGGAGAAGATTATGCAATGTTTGAGCCTGTTCATGGCTCCGCACCAAAATATAAAGGCCAAAATAAGGTAAATCCCTGTGCAACTATACTATCCGGCGCCATGATGCTAAATTATTTGGGAGAAGAAAAATACTCCAAAATCGTTGAAAAAGCAGTGGAAGACGTCATAAAAGAGGGTAAAACCATCACATATGATCTTGGTGGTAAAGCCAAGACAAGCGAGATGTCTGATGCCATTGCTAAAAAAATAGAGTTTTCTTTAGATTAAGATTCAAATTCGTTGAAAAATTAATCAAATTCGAATCAAAACTGTTTTATCCTTAAAAAAACAAAAATAGTATACATGAGTGACGAACTAAGCGATGATCTGAGCAGAGAGAAAGCCCTCAAAGAGAAACTAGAGATAGAAATAGCCGAGATACAAGAAAAAAACCGCGAATATCAAGAAAAAATTGAAGAATTAATGCTTGAAATCAGAAAACAAGAAAAATTAGAGAAAGAAAGGATAGAAAGGATAAAAGATCAGGAGAAAAATTTTGAAAAATTACTATCAGAGAAAAAGAAACTCGAAAAGATAAAAAAAGAATCAAATGATTTAAAAGTAGAGCAAAAAAGACTCAGTAAACTATTGAAAGAAAAAGATAATGAAATTAAAAGCAAAATAGAGAGATTATCCGAAGAGACCGCTAATAGAGAAATTATTGAATCCCAGAGAGATGAATTAAAAGAAAAAATAAAAAATCAAGAAAATGAACTTCGAAAACAGAGAGAAGAGTTAGAAGTAGAGATAAATAGCCTAAAAAAACTTGATAAAGAAAAAACCGACAATTTAAACAAACTGAAAGAGAAGATTATTGATTTAGAATCTGAAATAAAGATGAGAGATACTCTTGTGGAAGAAAACAAAAATTTGAAAGCCGAAGTTGATAAATTGACCACTATACTGGAAGAAGAAAGATCAAGACTAGCCGATCTTGATGTAAGGTTATCAGAAGAAGTTTCTTTAAATAAAAAGTTAAGATCTGAATCTGAAGAATTGAAGGAAAAATTTGAGAATCAATCTAAAGAACTCAATTCTTTAAGAGAAAAAGTCATTATTCTGGAGCCGCTGGCTAATAAGAAAGATGAACTAGAAGAAGAGGTAATTAAACTTGAAAACCTATTAAAAGAAAAATCCAAGACAATACAAGAAAAAAACCGCGAATATCAAGAAAAAACTGAAGAATTAATGCTTGAAATCAGAAAACAAGAAAAATTAGAGAAAGAAAGGATAGAAAGGATAAACAACCTTGAAGAGTCTGTAAATCAACTGAAGTCTAAGGTAAAGCACCACGAAAATCTAGAAGTCGAGAATAAAGATCTAAAGGTCACATTAGAAAGTCTCACTAAGAAATTGGAAGAAAGAGAAATTGAGTTGGAAACAACAAAAGAAAAACTATCTTTAGAACGGGCAAATTTGCTAAAACTGGAAAAACAAAATCAAGATATGACCATAAAGTTGGATGTGCAAGCCAATGAGATCCGGGAGCTAAGGGAGATTTTTAAGGATTTAGAGGTTGATGCAAGTCTAAAGGAAGAATTAGAGGTAGAAGTAGGCAAACTAAAGGAAATAGATGAAGACCAGAAGAAGAAGATAATAAGTCTTGAAAACAAATTAAATAAACTTGAAGCCGAGTTAAAGGGAAAAGAATACATAAAAATCGATAATTTAGAGTTAAAAAGAAAAATGAGTATAATAGAAGAAAAATTAACAGAAGCATATGCTAAATTGACCTCTACCAAGAATTCACTCGTAGAGGAAACTGGTCTTCGCACCAAATTAGAGGAAGAGTCAAAAAAACTCAAAGAAACAATCGAAGAGCACACAAAAAAGATGAAAGAATTATCTGAGGAAGCCATCACAAAAAATTTAGCCCTTGTGGAAACCGCAAAGGATCTCTTATCAGAAAAAAATAGAGTAAAAACCCTTGAAATGAAATCTGAGGAATTAAAAGATCAAATAAACGATAATGAATTGAAAATAAAAGAATTGGAGATGAAAATAACCAAAATTAAGGATTTGCTGGATGAAAAGTCAAAAGAACTATCAGAAACAGAGGGAAAACGTAAAGAAACTTTGGTAAAACTCCAAAAATACCAAGAACTAGAAAGAGAAAATTACGGCACCATTGAAGATTTAAAAGAAAAAATAAAAGAATTAGAGGTAATGAAAGAAGAAAAAGACCAGTTAGAATCCGAAAACATTCATTTGGCTGGAGAATTAGAAAGTCTGAGGTATCGACTCCACCAGATCGATGGAGAAAAGGGAAAAATATCAAACGAACTTAACCAAAGAATAACCACAGAGAAAACGATGAGAAGAGAGATAGAGAGACTTTCTAATCAACTTAAACTCTTCCATTTGATACCCGCAGAAGATATAAAAGAGTTAGCAGAATTAAAAGAGAAAATAAAATTCGAAATTAAGAAAATGACCGCAGAAATGAATTCAATCGATTCAATTAAAACTGGTGAGATTCAGATTATTCGAGATTCGATCATTGAGTTAATTGAGAATATCTCAACTTATGGTGCAGGAATAGGAGAAAAGGCAGATATAGACATCAAAGAAGAAACTCAACCATTTTCAAAGGAAGATTTACTTTTAGAGATCAATTCTTCAATTGAAAACAGTAAATACGCATATAAGAATCTTGGATACATCGTTGAAGGTCTTGAACTAATTACAGGAAATAAAGTAGTTACAGGGAATGAAGCAGCCAGAGAATACTTTTATAGAGCAAAGAATGCGATAGGAGAAGCCGAAGTTTCGTTATCGAAAGTTTTTGGCCTAATCGAGAGCAATCTTTATACGTTAGAACTAACAAGAAAGGAGAGGTTAGAACAAATAGAAGAAGAAAAAATAGATTTACAAACCAAGATACAATCATTGGAGTTAGAAAATACCTCGCTAAAATCACAAATTAAAGAACTTGACGCGAAACTTAAGGAGACTAGCATGAAGGTTGAAGACTACATAGAGTATTTCTTAGAGCGTAAAGAGCATAAAAAATGATTTTTAGCCTATGGAATCCATATTTTATTTTTCATGGGCGCTCTTTTCCCTGATTTATCTAAAATTTCTTCTCTTATTTCTTCATAACTTCCCCAGAAATGAGCTACTGGTTTTGAGGGTTTGAGTCTATAGACCCTCAGATTTTCACGATCTCGAAACGTTAGTTTCTCATCCACGTAAACTTTATCATTTAGCAGATAGACGTTACATGAGTAATATTTCACATATGTATCATGAATTAATCCTTCTTTTTCAAAATGATTTAAGCATAGCCATCCAACGTTTGGAATATATATTGCATCGTTTTTGTATCCTTGTATTTCCCATTTTAAGCCTATTTTCTCCCTATAACCCTTGAAAAGCTCGTTGTTACATTTAATACATCTGCATTCTCTCTCTTCCAAATCCCTCCCCCTAACATAGTTAAATTTTCATGAAGATAAACTTTTTTTAATGGCAATAAAAAATGAAAATTTGATTGAGACAGGACAAAAGGATTTAGATTAAGTTTTATCTTTTTTTTACGTTTAAATATGTAGTATTCCACCTCAATAATGAATTCGGTGATTGCTGAACAGTGTCTGTGATACTTTGCCTATATTTTCCACTCCTTTTATCTCATATGGAGACAAGGGTACTTCGATAATATCAATATTTTTACCGTATTTGTCCTCTAAGATTTTTATGTATTTTCTTTGCATTTTCTCTCTAACTTTGTGAAAATCACAATCAGCGTCTTTGATTACGTTGTTTATTATCATGTGGTTGATTTTTAGTCCGAATTCTCTTGAAACATCGATAAGTCTCTCTGTTTGATTAACTCCTAATGCCTCAGGTATCGTAACCACGACGAACTCAGTTTTATCCTCATCTTTAAGTAGTTTTAAGATTTTTTCAGCCAATTTTCTCCATTCATCTATTATATCGAGGGGCGAGCGTTTGCTTTTCCTTAATCCTGATAGTTCCCTTATTTTTTCAAGATAGCCATGCATTTTGATATAAACACTAGCAGCTGCTTCTAAGTGATCTATAAATGTATCAGGCAAGCTTAACAAACGCAAAGTGTGACCTGCTGGAGCGGTATCCCAAATGATTGTATCATACCTTTCATTTTCTACTAATTCTAATATGTAATCCATCATGAACTCTTCGTCAATTCCGGGAGCAGTGCCAACGTAATCGATGAAGTTGTATTCTATAGGAACAAAAGAAGATATTACTTCATGGACTTCAGGTCCAAATTTCTTTTTCCACCTTTCCAAAACAACATCTGAGCTTATTTCAACTGCATAGAGATTCTCTACTTCGTTTACTGGCCTTTCTTTATCGCCGATACTCATCTCAAATATATCGGAGAGAGATGGAGTAGGATCACTAGATATTATGAGGGTAATCTTACCATTAGATGCAAGTTGGAGGGCTGTAGCGGCAGCACAAGTAGTTTTTCCTACCCCTCCTTTCCCACCAAACAAAATAAGGCGTTTATTGCTTTCAATTAAATCTATGAGCGACATAAAAGAAATTCAGAATTCCGTATATAAGAATTTTTTCGCGATATGGTATTTTCATGCTAACTAACAAATTCTTCAATGAATCTTTGCTTCTCATCAATTTTTTCAAGGTTTGATAGTCTTATTCCAAGCAATCTTATTTTCTTTTCGCCTATGAACTCCTTCAATAAATCTTTTGAGATTTTTTTGATTACATTAAGATCTTTTGTAAAAGAATCAATGGTCTTAGCCCTGGTGTGGGTTTCAAAGTCCTCTAATCTTACTCTTATAGAAACAGTTTTGAAGATGTAGCCTCCTCGCAATAAATCCTTGTGCACCTTTTCCGATATATGATCGATGGTGCGATTCAAACGAGCGGAATCATTCGTATCCTCTTCAAAAGTGATTTGTCTGCTTACGGACTTGGCTTCTCTTACTTCTCTTACCTCACTCTCGTCTATGCCATTCGCTAAGAGGTGTATACGGTAGCCCCACTTTCCAAATAGTCCAACGAGTCTTTGTGCATCAATCTTAGCGAGTTGACCTATGTTCTCAATTCCCATTTCATTTAATATTTTTTCGGTTTTCTTACCAACTCCAGGCAATTTTCTAACTGGCAACGAAGACAAAAATTCCTTTACCTTATGAGGTTCTATTAAGGTTAAACCATCTGGTTTTTTGAAATCTGATGCTATCTTTGCTATAGTTTTGTTTGGACCTATACCAATTGAGCATGTTAGTTTTTCTTTCTCGTACATCTCTTTTTTTATCTCCAGGGCGAGATCTTCGGTGTTTTTATATCTCCTTACCTTACGACTAACATCTAAATACGCTTCATCCACGCTGACTTGCTGAAATTTGTCAGCGTATTTTCTCAGGATCCCCATAACTCGCGAAGAAACTTTTCGATAGAGAAGCATGTTGACAGGGAGGAACTTTGCATCCGGACATAACTTATATGCCCTCGATATCGGCATTCCTGAATGAATGCCGTACTCCCTTGCTTCATATGATGCAGTGCTTACTACTCCTCTCCCCTTACCTTCTTTTGGATCCGCCCCCACCACCACGGGCAAGCCTTTTAGACTGGGATTTTCTCTAACTTCTACCGCTGAAAAGAAACTGTCCATGTCTATGTGAAGTATTGTTCTGCGTTGAGTTTGGAAACTCATAGAATATCCCTTTATCGTTTAAGGAAGACATTCCTAAAGATAATAATGGATTGGAAATTATAAACTTTGTTCTAATAAGTATGAACGAAAAAATTCAGATTTAGGATTTTTTGTATATAAAATAAAAAAGAAACGACCCAATGAAACAGACAAAAGCTGCGGCAGAAAAACCACCCAAGAAACTATAGGAGGATATTATCTTTCCACCTATTATCGCGGTTAATGCATGACCCGTATATAGAGAAGTACTGTAACCACCCATTGCAGCGCCTCTTTTTTCCTGACCTGATGATTCTGCTATAGAAGCCCCCAACAACGTGGCTGCAATCCCTCCGCTCAAACCAATAAAAACCGATAATAAAATGAGAACATACAAGTTAACAGTGAGAACAAATGATATAAGCGAAAAAGACAATATAATCATTCCCATAATAATAAAAGGATCCCTTTTACCTAATTTATCCGATATATAACCTGCTGGAACCCTAGAAACTGCATTAAACAATGCTTGGACAGCGAAGATAAAACCTATGGCAGAAACGCCCAGTCCAATGCTGCTTCCATAAAGAGGGAAAAACGGGGCGAAAATTCCAAAGGCGTATGTAAAACAAAAAGTGGCTATCCAGCAGGCCAATACTTTGTTGTTTCTAGTTAGATCCCAAAGAGATTTTTTGATGTCATGTTCTACGGATTTAGATCTTTCGTAACTTGGAAGTCCTATAACTGCGAGAATAAAGGCTATCAAAGTTACTAAGCCAGCGAATAGGAATGAAAACCTTAAATTAGTAAATCCAGCTATGAGTCCACCTATAGCCGGGCCAGAAGCCGAACCAATCATTGCTGATAGGGTGTACCATCCGTAGGCACTTCCCATACGGTCTTGGGCTGAAATATCTCCCACATAAGAGGCAATTGTAGGCGTAAAAGCGGGTGGACCGAATCCTGCAATTGTATAAACCAATAAAATCTGATTCGGTGTGTGCGTAAAACACAGTAAAAGTGAAGTTATCGCGGTTAATCCTGAACCAAAAAGTATTAGAAGCTTTCTACCGAGCTTATCTGAGAGATGGCCAGTAGGAATGGCTAAAAATGCGGCTATTCCAAAAAAAAGGGATACAATCAACCCAACCTCAAATGTTGTGGCTCCAACCGATTTTGCATATAATGGTACTAAAGGAAGGCGAAGGAAGGTTCCTGTAAAGTTAAAAAGAGCCAAGACACAGGCTATCTGTAAAGGAGTTAAAAAACGCTTAATAGCTATACCTCCTGAGCCAAGGAGGTTTCAATGCTAAAAAGTTTCGGGCCCTGTTCCAACTTGAATTCTTGATTTACCGTTTCCCATACCCAACCGGAATAACCATATCCTCCAATCGGCTTGGTAATCAGGGCACCTTTCCATGCCTCAGATAGGGGATCGTTTATGCTCACAGTTCCAAACTTTCCAAAGACGAGTTCTTTTACCTCATGGAGGTAATCTTCACCCTTAAGTTCATTTGCTACTCTTTTAGCATGCTTTTCTCCATAAATGGAGGCACGCAAACCATACCTGTTATATTTTGCCAATCTAATAGCTTCCTTTATAGTATTAAACTTGGCTACAAAGCTTACAGGTCCAAAGATCTCTCTCTGCATTCCGAGCATTTCTTGAGTTGCATCACCTAATATAGTAGGATATACGAGATTGCCATCTATCTTTCCTCCAAGAACTGTCTTGCCCCCCTTTTCCTCTGCATCATTTAGAAGGATTTTAATGTTTTCAACCGCTTTTTCGCTTGCAACTGGACCTACATCTGTTTTAGGATCAGTATTTTCGCCGACAACTAACAATTTGGTCAGGTCAATGAACTCTTTTAGAAAATCTTCGTAAATTTTTTCATGAACAATAATCCTTTCAGGGGCTATACATGCCTGTCCGGAGTAAATATACTTTGATGACTTTAGATCTTTGAGAGCGCCTTTTAGGTCAGCATCCTCTAGAATTATAAAAGGATCATTACCAGGCCCTTCAAATATTAACTTCTTTCCTGATCTTCTAATGTCCTCTTCGTAGGGCAAGACAGTACTGTCAGAACCAAATACGCAGAGTGCCTTGATTTTCGAACTTCTGATTGCCCAGTCCATGAATTCTCTTCCAGACCTGTAATCAAAGTTTACGCCGTCATAGAATATGTTTTTATAAATACCTTCAAAAATTTTAGCGATTCCTGGACCCTTTGAAGAAAATTTAACCCTAACTTTGTTGCCAGCTAAAAATATAGAGACTATTGCAATATTAAGCCAGGCACTTCCGTTATAGGGGAGAAGAAGGGCAACTTCCTCGTTTTCTTTACATATTGGAATCCTCCCCGCGAGTAATCTCTTTGTCTCTGTAAAATTTTTCAGCCTCTCTGATGTAAGCTCGATCTCATAGGAAGAATTTTTGTAGTTAAAGCCGATGTCAGCAATGGAAGCTTCTATTAATTCGTCTTTTCTCTCTTTAATCGCATCCGCTAGTGCGGTTATTTTTTCTATTCTTTCTTCGAATTCCATTTCGACCCTCCAATTTTTTATGGAAAGAGAATCCTCGGTTTATCTCTTTTTGTTGCCTGGTACCATTCACCTAAATAATTCCCGGAGGTCTTCGATGGATGCCTTTCCTTCTTCTATTTTTTGTATAATTTCTTCAAATTCTTTTGATGGTTTTGCTGTACCTGCCGTGCAACGATCTATGCTTTCCAAAATTAGGGGCAATTTGTTAACGGGTACACTCACGATTAATTCATCAGGATCGTATTTCTCGATTCTTCTCGCAGAAATGTCTCCAAAAGACACGTTTAAATTACCAGAAATAAGAGGATATGTAACCGTACTCCAGCAGAGGGAACCTCCAAGCCTGGCCATTGGCATGGTTTCTCCACTGAATCCTAATAATGTAACAAGTCTACAAGCCTGCTCCGCATTGCATAAAAACAATACCAGGTCTGGCTCGATTTCCGTCTTCTCCAGAGGAGAGAAGATAACGTATCTAGCAAGTCCGTAGGGCGGCTTAGCCTCTCTATCTGCTGCTTCCCTCATACGTCTGGCTACAGCTATAGAGGAGAACAATTTTTCTCCATAAACTAAAAATCCCTCCAATCCCTCTCTTGGTAAGCCTAATCCTAAGTGAAATACTCCTCCCGGACACGTGCAAGTCTCTGAAGATAAATTTATTATTTCCCCGTTCCTAGAAGCAGGAATTGCACTACAAACGCGATGACCTTTTTTAGTAGCATTGCTTTCGGGAGTTTTAGAATATGTAACCGCTATGGGGCTTCCTTTCAATCCAAAAACATCTTTCAGTCTTTTAGATTGTTTCCTCCAATTTTTATTCAATTCCATTTCACCACCGGTACAAATGGATTTCAATTCATTTTTATACGTTCTCGATGAAAAATAAATTGAGAAAAAAAGAGGTGATATAGATGCCTTACATAATTATAGAAGGACCTCCTTTAGAGGTTGCATCAAAAAGGGAATTAGTGGAAGCATTTACAGAGACGGCTACAAAAGTTTATAACATCCCAAAAGAAGCCTTTGTCGTTTTAATAAAGGATAATCCTCCTGAAAACGTAGGTATAGGCGGAAAACTCATTATCGATAGGGAAAGCGAATAATTCGACTCACCTATTCTTTTTCCTCAGATTCTGTTTCCGCCTCTTCCCTTCTCTTTCGGACATAGTAATACCCATAGCCACCTGCCAATAGAATTACCAGTACTAATAGTAAAATACCTCTTATTCTTACAGCCTTCCCTATTACTTCCACGGGAATTGTTTTTTCATATGTATAAACATTTATGTCTCCTTCTTCTTTATCTCCTGCACAATTTATCTTTATCTTGAGCAAATATTTCTTAAGTTCGGCATCGTCTTCAACCGTAAATGTCAACGCACCTTCGCCTACTTCGTTAGGATCTAAGGTGCCAATAAAATCGCTCCGCTCCTCAAAATCGAAAGGCTGATCAGCCTTTTTTATGACCCGAATATCTACAGACTCTCCTTGCTCGCTCCCAATATTTTTTATTTTGAAAGAAATTGTTACCTTGTCTCCCACCTTAACCTCGGCTGGATCAGTTTTTAAATCAAATAATTCAAATCTTGGCTTTCCTTTGAGCATTATATTTACGGTGCGATTTACTTCGTGCTTTGTTCCATCCGTTTCTTGGTATTTAAAAAGTACAGGTACTTCATACGTCCCTGCGGAGGCATCCTCTGCTACATCAACCGTAAACCTCACTGATTTAGTAACACCAGAATCTAAAAGGCCTATATTTGCGATGTTTGTCATCGACCAGGATGGCTTGAAAGGATAGACAGGTACCAATTCCGCTCTAACAGACTCGGCTGAACCCTTACCATAATTCTCTATATCAAGTTCTATTGTTGCGTAGTCATCTCCTATTCTAATTTGCTTGGGATCGGTTATTACGTTAGCAACCGCTAGGTCTGGTATGCCTTTCACGCGAATGCCTATTCGCATTATCTCTATTTGCTCCTGATTCTCTATTTGTCGCGTACGCGTAACAGTTCTAAATTGTTCTTCCTGAACCACTTCTTGCTGATGTACCGCTGCCTCGCTCTCCTCTTCGTATCGAAGTAAGATAGGTACGACATAAGAATTATCCTGAGCGTTGTTATCCACAAAAAATTGAAATGTAATAGATGCCTCTTCCCCCGGTCCCAACGTTCCAATAAATCTAGATGCAGAGCCTAGTGGCTTGATTACGTCTGAAATTGAAATCGAACTTTGTTGAGGGCTTGATGAAGTGAGTTGTAAGCTTGCTTTTGGACAGGGCGGGCAGGGTTCTTCTTTTGATAATGATATGCTACCCAAAATGTCCCCTATTCCGGCTCCAGACGTTGATGGTCCAGACGGCGCTGGAGAATTAAATTCTGCGCGAAAATCTCTCGCGGTAGAAGATCCAGTATTTTTTATGGTCAAGTGTAATGTAGCGGTAGTTCCAGGCTCACAATCATTCGGCACGGTTTTTACCTCTTTCAAGTCAAACCTTGCCTGTCCAAAAACCGGCAACCATACCGACTTCTTTACTGTAGAAATCTTGCCATTGTAATCAGCATAAGATGCAAAAACGTCAAATTCGTATACGCCTGTACGGGTCTCGTAATCGAACCTAATCCTAAACATCGGAAAATAAACTGATCCAACTCCTGCAAATCCTATTACTTCTCGCGATTTGAGAATCTTGGCATGTTTAGCACTCTCAGCATCTTTGGGTTCAATCCAAACGATGACGTCATAAGCAGCGCCCTCACCAATACTCTCTATCTGCACGTTTAGGTTTACGGTGTCTCCAGGATCGATGTGGGAGGGATCTAGCGAGGTAGAACCTATCTTTATGCCAGGTAATTTTTCTTCTTCCTCTTTTTCCGCAATTGCAGTGCTTGTTAATAGAGAAAAGATGATTATCAAGCTTAATATTCTTTTCAAATATTTAGGCCTCCTATGTAACTTTTCCCATAAATTCTATGGCAAGATTTATATAAATCTTACTAAAAAAATTTAGAAAGTAAGTTTATAAAAAATTTTATTAAATCAATAATTATCAAGAAGTAACAAGAATGGTAGATGAATATGGAGGCTGAAAAAACCATTGAATTAGAAAAGACCATGAAGGCCTTGAAACGATTCGGACTAACAGAATATGAGTCCAATGCCTACGCCATATTAGTAGTTAAAGGATTAATGGCTCCTAGAGAGATTAGTGATGTAACAGATATCCCTTATACTAGACTCTATAGTGTTTTGAAGGATTTAGAAAAGAAAGGATGGGTCGAGTCCCAACCTGGACGACCCATAGTCTACAAGGCTGTCAGGCCAAAATTTGCGGCTAGAAACGCAATACAGGAAATCTTAAGGGAACTACAACAGGCAGAGGAAATAATCACGCAAAACTTAGATGACATCTACTCCAAGACTCTTCCTGTTAGCAGGCAGGTCTGGGTGGTCAAAGGCAAGATAAATGTCGTAAATAAGATTCTTGAAATGCTGGATAATGCAAGAGAACGAGTTAAAATTGCTACTCCCTTCATATATTTTGGTAGACAAGAAGACTCCAAATTCGAAAGCATTCGTCAAAAAATTCATTCTTATGAGGTGCACACACAAATTATAGGTAAAGAGATCACCGCTGACACCCCAGACGATTATACGAAATCTTTGGATTCGGTCCCAAATCACATTATAATTAGGTTACATGAAGGATTTCATTCTTGGATGGTCGTTGTGGATGGAAATGAGGTTCTCGTCTCTTCTTCGCCTTATGCTGAGAAACTCGATCTGAGCGAAATTATTGGAATTTGGACGAATGACTCTGGTATAGTTTCGACCATAGAAAATATGTTCGATCTTTTCTGGGACGAATCCACATCTATGAGAGAGGATAAACTTGATTAAAAAAATTTTAGCTGCTACAGATGCCTCTCCTGCCTCAGAAAATGCAGTTGACTATGCATTATATCTGGCCAAAGAATTGGGAGCCAAATTATTTTTGATATATGTAGCGGAGTTAAAAGAGCAGATGAATGCGTGTGACCTGTTTTTAAGCGGCATAAAGAAAAAAGCAGCTGAAAGAGGTATAGAATGCGATATAATTTGCGCAGAAGGATTGGCTGCCCCCACTATTCTTAAAGTCTCGGAAGAAAAAAAAATTGACTTAATTGTCATGGGTAGCCATGGTCGAAGCACTCTAGGACTCATTATCTTGGGAAGCGTTGCTTACAGCGTGATGCAAAAGTCCAAGATACCTGTATTAATAGCTCACTAAGGTGTTAAAATGATTGAAAGAGCTCTAAAAAGACTTGCAAGATTTCAATTTGAGAGAGCCTATTTTATAGTTGTTATAGCCCTGATCGTAACTCTCGCTGCTATTTTAGGAATATCAAACCTTAGACTAGAATCTGATATTTCTAAGGATATTCCTCAAGAAATAGATGAAATTCGGCTATTAAACCTTCTCACAGATGAACTTGGCGGTGGAAGCGTTATAATGGTGTTGGTAAGTTTAGATCCGGAAAAAACTACCGATTATACTGAAACAGATATACGCAACCCATGGCTTATATACTTCCTTAAACAGGTTACGGATTTGGCTAAAAAGGAGCCCGAAATCACCGAGATTAATAGTTTGGCAGATTTTTTTGAGCAGCCTTTATTACCCAAAGAAGTCATCATGCAGGTTATTGATAAGAAACCTGCTGCAAAACGTTTCGTAAACTCAGACTATACCATGACCCTAATTTTCGTAAAGACGTATGTAGGAGTTAATCCATACGCACTTGCCGATCTTGCCGAGGCTCTCCATGAAGACATCCAGATGTCCTTGATTCCCCCTGGAGTAACGATAAGCATTACAGGACAGCCTATTTTGGTAGTAAAGATGCTACAACTAATGATTCATGACATGCGGCTTATAACTACCGTTGGATTGTTCATTATCTTTATTCTGATGGTTATAGCATTCTCTTCGATTTCTAGAGGCTTTCTAACCTTGATACCTGTAGTTATGGGAGTCATCTGGACCTTAGGCTTCCTTGGATTCCTTGGCATCCCTATAACGACTATAACAGCAGGCATGGGAGCGATGATAGTCGGTGTCGGAATCGCTTATGGTGTTCACTTAATGAATCGAGTTACGGAAGAAAGAAACCTGGGAAAAACCCTGCAAGTAGCAATTGAGATCGCGGTATCAGATACAGGAATAGCAATCATTTCAACTGCTGTAACTACCATGGTAGGCTTCGGCTCTTTAATGCTTGCTACCATGCCAGGAATACAAAGATTAGGATTCACATTGGCTATGGGCATTTTCTTCTGCTTAGTTGGAGCCATATGCGTTCTACCCTCGTTTGTTTGTCTAGAAGAAAAACTGATGGAGAGTGTAAAGGATGGAGTCCTTATCGCAAAGGTTCGCAAAAGTACATGAAAGTCATCCCGAATACATCGTGATAATCGCATTGTTCTTCACGCTTTTCTGCTTTATAGGCATGAGGTACATGCAGATGGAAACAGACCAAGAGAAGATGATGCCTGACATAGAAGAGATTAGAGCCATGAAAAACGTTAGATACGAGTTCGGTGGCGTAGACATGACCTATATCATTGTACAGGCCCCTGATGTTCGAGATCCAAAAGTAATAGAGACCATGCTGCTCATAGAACGTAAATGTTTGGAAGAAGAGGGAATTACAGGTTCCCAGAGTATCGCTGACATAGTTTGGAGGGAGTATAAAAGCGTACCCAGCAGTAAAGACAAAATAGACAAATTAATTTCCAACAGTTCCTTGATAAACGACGATTACACCATGACTTACATAGCCCTTAGTGGAGATATAAGCGATGATGAAAGAGAGATTGCTAGCTTGGTAAACTCTCTTCAGCGAAATGTAGAAACAACTTCAATACCTCATGACATGGAGGTCGGGATAACAGGCACCGCCCCCATACGTTACGAGATACGTCGATTTATGCAGAGAGATATGGGCATGACGACATACTATGCCTTCTTCGGTGTTTTGGTGGTAGTCATGCTGACATTCTTTTCTATTACGCGTGGTTTATTGACGCTGACTCCCGTTTTACTCGGCACTTTTTGGACAATGGGTACTGTCGGATGGATGCGAATAAAGCTATCGATGGTTACCATTGGAGTTTGGTCAATGCTAATTGGTCTAGGAGTAGATTTTGGCATACACGTCATACATAGATACAGAAGAGAAAGGGAAACAAAATCCATAGAAGAAGCCTTGGAAAGAGTTCTATTTGGAACTGGAAGGGGCATCTTTTTTACGGCATTGATGACCATTTCAGGCTTTTTATCGTTGGTAGCTGGAGACTTGCCTACCATGCACCAGATGGGTTACGTAATAGCCTTAGGTATTTTTTACTGTATGGTGGCTGCTTTGGGAGTTTTACCCTCAATACTTATTTTAGAGGAGCGTTTAGTGGCAAAAATAAAACTAAGACTAAAATAAGAGAGATAACTAATCTATGGCTCCTTACCTCTATTTTAAACAAACTTAGAATAATTGAAAGAGATCAAAGAACGATGCCTTATTTTGAAGTAAAACAATGAACCGGGAAACATGAAAGGAGATAAAAAAATATTTAAATTCAATGTATTGCATAAAATGGTAAACCCTATTACCGGAAGAAAACAGAAAAAATAAAATAATGCTTTAGAATTCTTTTTTCCTATCAATTGAGTTGTGTTATTTATTTTTGTTTTTTTATCCACTTTGAAATCTCTTAATTGTTGAGAAATCTGACTGGAGAAGGATAATGGAATTATTATGATTAAAAAAGGTAGAATTTGAGAATCCAGAGATCTAAACGTTAGATAGGTTGTTAAAAATTGTAGAGCACCCAAACAACCAGCATGGGAGAATAGATCTAAAAGAGGTATAGATTTTAATCTGAGTTGATTCCAAGAATAAAGAAATGAATTAAACGATAATAGCAATCCTACCATGAGAACTAATTTATTTAATAAGGATAAAAAAAATAATCCAGTGACCAACATGGAGAAACTAATTATGTATCCTTCTCTTTTTTTTATGATCCCGTTAGTTAGCATGTTTCGTTTTCTTTTCTTCAAGTCCTGATAATCATCCTCAGCATCTTCAACATCATTTATCGCATATGTAAAGGCCGTTAGGAATAAGTTCGCTAAAAAAATAACGATTGTTTTGTATGATAAAAGGTTTTGAGGAGAAATTAGGAATATTAATAGGAATATTAAAAACAACTGAGGTAGATATTCTCCCAATCTTGACAATCTGATTAAAATGACCGGATACTTTACTATATTCATCATTGCACCTACATCATTTGATCACCTAAATTGTCAGCGGGAAAGCGTAAACTCTAAAATCCCAATCCTAAATATAAACTTGTTTATAATAAATTACACCCCCATCATTGAATGATTCGACTTTTCTTTCAACTTCAAGAATCTCCAGATGACCAACAATTTCCGCAATTCCTAGAAATAACTCGGATAGTGGAAGGTCGTTATAAACAATTCTTGTAAGCTCGAAGGCTGTTTTCGTCTTTTCAGATAGTTTATTCAGTATATCCAACTTTTTTTCCTCGTGATGCTTAATTATCTCGTTAATTCTTTTTTTATGATCTTTAATAACCTCTCGATGACCGGATAGAACTAAATCTACGTTATATCTCTTTATTTTCTCAAGCGATTTTAGATATTCTATCAACCCTTGAGATCCCAACTGTCTTTCTTTGTCAAATATGTCGTAGATCGGGTTTGGGCTTATATCTTTAATTAAAGTATCACCGGAGAACAGTATTTTTTTCTTCTCTTCAAGAAGGCAGATCGAACCGGGGGAGTGACCTGGAGTATGAATGACTCTTAGCATATACCCTCCAATATCGATGATTTCATGATCATCTAGGTATCGAATTACTTTAGGAGTTTTTCCTAAATCTTCGTGTGATAAAAAATTAGACATAATTCTAAGGATAATCTTTTCAGGAACTCCTGAAAGCGACATTGAACTTTTAAGCAAGTTAAATATTTCTGAGTTTTTATCATGGAAGGCAGAAACCATCTCTGCATCATTTCTGTGCATATATACGCTTGCACCAGATTCAGTCTCGATTAAATTCGACATGCCGTAATGATCCAAATGTCCATGCGTTACTATTACATTACCTATATCCTTTATTTGATAGCCTATCTCTCCTATTTTTTCTTTAAAGATAGTAAAAGCGATCTGAGTCCCTGGTCCCGTATCTATGATAGATAAGATATCACCCTCGATGAAATAGATGTTTACGGGTCCAACCTCGAAAGGGGTTGGCAGTTCTATTCTGTAGATTCCTTTCATAATATCGGAGATGAATAAATCCACCTAAGTTTTTTTCGCTACAACATGGAAAGAATAAATAAAAACGAAGTTTAAGAATAGTGACATGTTTAGTAATGGGAGGTAGAATATGTCTATTAAAAACGAACTGATATCTTTTTCCAAGAAAAACAACGCGGATTTAATAGGAATCGCATCCATGGATAATGAACTGTTTGAAGAAGTTAGAGCGGGCATAGAAGAAACCCTGCCTGAAACGAAGTCTATAGTTGTTGTTGGAGTTAAATTAAACAGAGAAGCAGTTTCGTCGAATAATGTTCGTTTAGCCCAGTACGATTCCATGTACGTATATCAAATCTTAGATTCATTGGCCTTCAAAATAGTAAGATTTTTACAAGAAAAAGGCTTTAAGGCAGTTGCTATCCCTCCTTTTCTTCCAGTTGACATGAGTATAGAGAAAAAAGGATTATATGGAGATTTATCACATAAAAAGGCTGCAGTAGCCGCTGGTTTAGGTACCATCGGATTGAATGCACTTCTCATAACACCAGAATTTGGACCTTTCATAAGGCTAGCCAGTATTTTAACCAACGCAGTACTCGAACCATCTACGCCAATCAAAGAAGACATATGTGACGAATGCGGTAAATGTATAGAAAGCTGTCCACAGCAAGCACTATCTCTAGAGGGGATTGATGTTGGAAAGTGTACTCGGAGCTCCCTTGAATACGGTTTACCAGGCTTGATAAGATTTATATTCAAAGTTCATGGAAGCGGTGCGGAAGAAGCCAAAAAACTCATCTCGAGTCCTACTCTGTGGAATATCTGGCAGACTTTCATTACAGACTCTTTCTACGGTTGCTTCGAATGCATAAAAGATTGTCCTATAGGAAAATAAAAACCAACCAGAAGGAGGTATATATTTATTTTAATGCCTCAGCCATCTCTCTTGCGATATTCAATGCACCTTCAAAACCGTATGTCAATTTCTTTCCATGCATAACATCCAATAGAGGCTTTTTTATAAAAGTACTCGCTCCAATTTCCCCCATTCCTCCAATCATTATGTCGAAATCTAATTTGTTTATAACATTTATGAATTCTTCAAAATCTGGCTCTTTGAGTATGTCTGCATTGATTTCTTTAAGTTCTCTCTCTACTGTTTCCGTAGAATGATCTATAGATACGATAATTGGATCCATATGCAGTTCTGATAGAAATCTTGTATAGGCTAAGGCTCTGGTAGGGCCACTTGCAATAAAAACTTTTTTTCCAGCTAGATTTTTCTTATATTTCTCTAATTTTTCTAAAATACTCCTCTTTTCATTTTCTAAATTTATTTCTTTGTCCAATGCATTTGCTATACCTTCAAAAAATTCTAATGTTTGTCCAATTCCTATAGGCATGGGTAATCTCAGGTATCTAATCCCAAATCTCTTTTCCATTAATTTACATGCGTCTATTCCTGCAGATTCACATCCAGGTATGTTTAAATTCGCCTTTAAAGTTCTTTTTATCTCTTTTAGACTCGAACTTGCGGTTAAAACAGAGTTTAATCTTAAATCCAACTTATTGAACATATTCTTCAGATATTTAAGATCTTCTCCGCCCCTAAATTCTCCAATTATGTTAAAGGCATTAACCTTTTCATCTGTATCTGGAATCAGTTTTGTGATTATTCTTTCTAAAGCCTCCCTATAACCATCAACTTGAGAACCCTCAAATCCACCGCTGGATATTGTAAGAATCTCGCATTTTACATCGGCTTGGTTAGATATTGCCTCGAGATCTTCTCCTATTATGCTGCTCGCGCAAGAAGAAAAGACCACTATAAGATCAGGGTTTAATTTTTTATCTAAGCTTTCTAACGAAGTTAATAATTTTCTCTCTCCTCCAAATATAACGTCATTTTGATCCATTTGCGTGACGTAAATTCTTATGGGTACGTTTCCTCGCATACCGAATATGTATCTTAGATGATACCCACATCCTATGGGCGCATGGATTAAAGGCACTGCGTCTCTGATTCCGAGAACTACTCTTAAAGCACCGAATAGTTTACAAGTCATTCTTGGCTGTATCATCTTTTCCGCCTTTGGATAGTCCATCACTAAGAGTTAAATACCCTGAGTTATCTAACTTTAAATGGTTATCATATGGGTATAAAGTTAGAGGTTTTCAAAGCACCGATATGTCCTCACTGTCCTGCGACGATAGAGTTGGTAAAGGATGTTGCCTCAAAATTCGACGAAGTTGAGATAGAAATCATAGACATAGAGGAGAGACCCGAGCATGCCAGCAAGTACAAAATATATGCAGTTCCTGCAATAGCGATAAATGGAAAATTGAAGTTCATAGGAAGACCTTCTAGAAGCGAATTAGAAAGGGAGATTAAGGAAGCGATCTGATGGTAAACGTTGAGACAGAACAGTTTGGGCCCCATAATGTAACTAAGATAATCCTCAACAAAAAAGAACTTCTCTTGGTTGATAAAGAAGTTAGAGTCCTCTTAGAACTGATATACAAGAAAAAGCCTAAGTTATGGAAAAATGCGATGGAAATAATTGAGGCTAAAGAAGAGATAGGTACCCTTTAATACCCTTTAGTTTTATAATTTCAGGCCTCCAGCAGCGGCTGGGAAAAGTGCTATTTGATCTCCGGATTTTATTTCTGTATTTAAACCTTCCTTCAATCTGATATTCTCTCCGTTAACCAAAATATTGACGTATGGTCTTAGTTTTTCGTTTTCTATGAGCATTTCTTTGAGTCCATACTTTTCGTCTAGGTATTCAATCAAGTCCATTATTTTAAAATCTTTTATTTTATTATCATCGAATTCTAGATCGATCTCTTTCCGTCCAACTCTTTCTCTGATGATTCCGAAGAACTTTACCTTCATGCTCATGAATAAATAATGGAATGTCTTCATTATTAATGTTTAGTTCAAAGGGTGGTGAAGTTGAGAACATCTAGGATCGAAGGATTTTACAAATTGGACATAGATAATAGATTAGAATTGGTAAAGACTTTTTGTGGTTTGGAAAAAGATGAAATAAATTTACTTAAAGAAGAAGGTATACCTTTAGAGGATGCTGATAGGCTTATAGAAAATGTAATAGGTAAGATGGAAATCCCTTTGGGTATTGCTGTTAATTTTCTGATAAACGGGAAGGAAGTTTTAATTCCAATGGCAATAGAAGAGACTTCTGTAGTTGCAGCCGCAAGTAATGCCGCGAAGATAGCGAGGGTAAAGGGAGGCTTTTTTACCCAGAGTACGGATCCCGTAATGATCGGACAGATCCAATTAACTGGCGTGAAGGATCCTTATAACGCTAAGATGACAATCCTATCTCAAAAGGAGAGATTCTTAGAAATAGCGAATGAAAAAGATCCTATATTGGTAAAGTTTGGAGGTGGAGCGAGAGATATAGAGGTTAGAATAATCGATACCCCTGTGGGAAAAATGGTCATCACCCATCTTTTGGTGGATTGTAGAGATGCGATGGGCGCGAATGCGGTAAACACTATGGCTGAGACTATAGCACCTTTGATAGAGAGCATAACTGGCGGAAAAGTTTATTTGAGAATAATATCCAATCTCGCTACAAAAAGAATCGCTAGAGCAAGAGCAATATTTTCTAAAGATGCTTTGGGAGGAGAAGAGGTAGTAGAAGGTATACTGCAAGCGTATGCCTTTGCGTTTGGAGATCCTTTCCGCGCTACAACTCACAACAAAGGCATCATGAACGGAATCATAGCGGTTGCTCTGGCGACAGGAAATGATACTCGAGCATTAGAAGCGGGAGCCCATTCTTATGCTTGTATAACTGGTAAATACCTGCCTTTAACGACTTGGGAACGTAACGAAGATGGAGATTTAGTCGGGACCATTGAGTTACCTCTAGCAGTAGGAATTGTGGGCGGAGCCACAAGGGCGCATCCGGTAGCAAGAACTTCATTGAAGATTTTAGAAATTAAAACAGCAAATGAATTAGCCGAGATAATGGCAGCGGTGGGACTTGCACAAAATTTAGCAGCGTTAAGAGCTCTAGCAACGGAAGGAATACAGAAAGGACATATGTCTTTACATGCCAAAAATATAGCCATTATGGCTGGAGCAAAAGGAGATCTAATAGATAAAATCGCAGAGATTATGGTAAAAGAAAAGAAAATAAGGATAGATAGAGCCGAAGAACTCATGAAAGAGTTTAGTTAAAAATCTATCTTTTTAGAGCAAGATGATGGACACCCGTTACATAACGGTTAGAAAAGACTGCATGATAATACAACATAGCAGATTAGCCAAAATTCCAAAAAAAAGGGAGAAATACATAGAAAAACCTGTCATAAGATCAAAGCATTACGAGAAGATATGTTTAAGAGTCGCAAGAACTCAGGCAAAATATAACTTCATAGAACCTAAGGATGTAGTAACAGCGATATACGATGGCAGTAAAGAATCTACTTGTCTTCTAAATGTATTAGAGCCATATACGCGGAAGTATGGAATAAAATTGGTGATATTTGGAAATCAAGATGATTTTACGAGAGACTTTGACCTAGAAAATACGGATTCTTTGGAAGGGAAGTTAGCCTATCCCTTGACTATCGATGATTATTGTGAAAAGATATTAGGACAGATCTTTAATGGAGAATATATAAGACCTTTAAAGGTAATAGAAGATAAAAAGATCTATCCATTAATTAAAGTTCCAAGAGATTGGATAATAAGGTTTTATAGAGAAACAAATATAAATGAAGGTATTGAAGATATGAAAAATACACATGAAAGAGTTTTCTTGGAAAAGATATGTGATATAGTGCCTAATTACAGGGAGATGATGTTCAGCACGTTCGAAAAGTTACAGAGTTTGGAGAGGTAGTTTTCTTGCTAATAGGGATAGATGTTGGAGGAACATTTACGGATATAATTGCTTATCATGAGGCAAGACTTTACAGAAAGAAGACTCCCACTACATATAATCAAGAAGAAGGTATTATTAAAGGAATAGATCATATTTTAAACGAGATTAAACAAAAAGCAGAGATTAAAGCAATTAATCACGGATCTACTGTAGCAACCAACGCTGTTGTCGAGAGAAAAGGCTCAAAAGTTGGTTTAATAACCACAAAAGGATTTAAGGATGTATTAGAGATAGGTAGACAAACCAGACCCCGCCTATATGAGTTAAAGGTTGAGAGAGTACTGCCTCTGGTTGAGAGATCATGCAGGACTGAAGTGGAAGAGAGAACCTCTAATGATGTAATAATAAAATCTTTGGATACGGAATCTGTAAAAAAAGCGGTTGATAAGCTAACGGAAAATAAGATAGAGTCCATAGCAGTTTCTCTTTTATTCTCATTTTCAAATCCCGATCATGAGAAAAAGATTAGAGATTATATCAAAGAAAAGATGGATATTCACGTCTCAATATCATCTGAGATAATCCCAGTTTATAGAGAATACGAGCGAACATCGACCACGGTTTTAAACGCCTATGTATCTCCTGTACTTGGGAAATATCTGCTAAAATTAGAAGATTTGCTTAAACAAAGAAAAATCAATGCAAAAGTAAACGTAATAAAATCAGATGGAGGATTGATGAGTACAAAGGCGTCAAGTGATTTTGGAGTTCATACACTCCTTTCGGGTCCGGCTGGAGGAGTAATTGGATCAAATTTTATAGGAAAGACCTCTAAATATTATAACCTGATAACCTTCGATATGGGGGGAACAAGTTGTGATGTAAGTGTAATTCAAGATAAAATGCCTAGAATAAGCACGGAGGGTGAGGTCGCCGGTTTTCCTATAGCAGTGCCGATGATAGATATAGTAACTGTAGGCGCAGGAGGGGGAAGCATAGCATGGGTAGATGAGGGAGATTTGCTGAGAGTAGGCCCAGAGAGTGCTGGCTCAATACCTGGACCTGCCTGCTATGATAAAGGCGGAGCGAATCCAACCGTAACAGATTCTCATTTAATCCTGAGACACATAGATCCAGAATATTTTTTGGGAGGCGAGATGAAGGTTTTCTTACATTTAGCAGAGAGATCCATGGAAGAAATCCGTGAAAAACTTAAATTAAATAAAGATGAAATCTCAGCCGGGATTTTAGAAGTCGTGAACTCCAATATGTTAAGAGCACTAAGATTAGTAAGCGTTGAAAGGGGATTAGATCCAAAAGACTTTTCACTAATCTCTTTTGGTGGAGCAGGACCTTTGCATGCTTTCTACTTAGCAAAGGAATTAGAAATAAAAAGTATAATAGTCCCTGATATGGCAAGTGTTCTATCCGCTTTAGGGTGTTTGTTCGCAGGATTTTCTTTTGAGAGCATGCAGACACATTTAATTCCTCTGGAAGAATTTGACCGCGATTTAGTAGAGAGTATATTCAAAAATTTGCAGGATAAAGTCTCAGACAAAATTATTAAAGAAGGGATTCTTGAAGAAGATATAGTATTATTCCGTTTTTTAGATATGAGATACAAGGGACAGAGCTATGAACTTACGATACCTTATACACTCAATCTCAAGAATGATTTTGAAAAAGAACACCTGAAAAGCTACGGATTTATATTGGAAAATCCAATTGAAATCGTGAACTTTAGAGTAAAAGGAATGAGCACTCCTCCCGAAATTTCTCTATTTTATCATGAAGATAGAGGAGATCCTCTTGTTGGCGAAAGAGAAGTATGGATAGATCAATGGCAAAAGGTTCCGATTTTTAGGAAAGAAAATATTTTCGTGGGTTGGAAAGAAAGAGGACCGCTCCTAATAGAATGTAAGGACACTAACATACTGGTTCCCGCGGGAAATGTAGAGATGGACTCCAACGGAATAATATTTATAAAGATAAGGTGATTAAATGCTCTCTCCAATAGAATTAGAGGTTTTCAAAAATAGAATAATAGCCATAGCGGAAGAAATGGGTCTAGTATTACAGAGAACCGCTCATTCATCAAACATCAAAGAAAGAAAAGATTTTTCTACCGCAGTATTTGATTTTGACGGCGAATTGGTAGCACAAGCAGAACATATACCTGTTCACCTAGGATCCATGCCTTATTGCTTGGAAACTGTGTTAGAAGAAGTTGAAATAAAAGAAAACGATGTTATAATAACGAACGATCCCTTTAAAGGAGGAACACATCTTCCTGACATTACAGTAATATCTCCTGTATACTTTGGAAAATTAATTGGGTTTGTTGTTAACAGGGCTCATCATGCTGACGTAGGTGGCATCACCGCTGGAAGCATGGCGGGCAATACTTTTGAAATATTTCAGGAGGGCTTGAGAATACCTCCTGTAAAAATGTATAAAGAAGGAATAATAGATAACGAGATACTTTCGTTATTTTTGGCAAACGTGAGGAATCCCAAAGAGCGCTTTGGAGACTTATCTGCCCAAATCGCAGCGAATTTCTTAGGAATTAAGAGAACGAAAGAGTTGTACGAAAGGTTTAAAGAAAAATTGCTCTTTTCGTTCGAAGAGATAAAAGACTATTCTGAGAGGATGATGCGTGCCCAAATCTCTAAGTATAAAGGAAAGGAAGGAAAAGGAGTAGATTTCTTAGACGACGGCTCGAAGATAGAGGTATCTGTAAAAGTAGAAGAAGATATGATATTCGTGGATTTTGATGGAAGCAGCGGTATGGTAGATGAAAACCTTAACTGCCCATACGCGGTAACTCTTTCATGCGTGTATTACGTTATTAGGTGTGTTACAGATCCCTCCATACCACCTAATGCTGGTTGCTACAGACCTGTAGAAGTAAATATTCCCAAGGATTCTCTTTTAAACGCTTCTTATCCAAAGGCAGTCGTTGGAGGAAACGTCGAGACATCTCAGAGAATAGTCGAGACTTTACTGATCGTGTTTAGAGATATCACCAGAGTAAAAATTGCCCAATCTCAAGGCACCATGAACAACTTAGCCATTGGCACTTCTGAATTTACTTACTATGAGACTTTAGGAGGAGGATCAGGAGCCTTCGATAAAGGCGATGGCGTGGATGGTGTTCACGTACACATGACTAACACTCAGAACACTCCTATAGAGGCTTTGGAGATGAGGTACCCTCTAAGAGTTGAGAGATATGAACTTATAGAGAATTCCGGAGGTTATGGCAAGTATAGAGGGGGTCTAGGAATTAGAAGAGACATCAGAGTTCTTAAAAAAGCCACGGTATCTTTACTTAGTGAAAGAAGAAAAATATCTCCAAGAGGTATAGAAGGAGGAGAAGACGGCTCTAAGGGTTTAGATTGTATAATAAAAGATGGCGAGGAAATTATTCTCTCAAGCAAAGAAATTGTTACCGTAGAGCCTAATACAATAATCAGCATCCGGACTCCCGGAGGAGGAGGATACGGAAGTTTAAAGGAGAGGGATAGAGAAAAAATTTTAAGAGATCTTAAGGATGAAAAGTACACCATCGAATTCATCCACCTTCTGAAAGGTGGATCACGACCTTCAAAAAGGTCGATCATTTGGTAGCATTGCTAACGCAATGCAACATCTCAACTATAATAATCGAGTAAAAAACCTTCAAAAAGCACAGAGAGAGTTGCTCTACCTCCGAAGGAGGTAGTGCTTTCGATCAACCTTTAATAAAGATTGTGATGGATCATCAGGTCGAATTGCTTCGCAATTCAACATCTCAAATAAAATAAACGAGTAAAACACTTTAAACAACCTTTAAATTGTTGAGTTATGCAGTTTTTAGCCATTTTCTTCACCTTCTTTCAAAAATTCTTCAATTTTATTGGCTAATTTTTTACCAATCCCTTTGATTTGCATAATACCATCGATTCCCTTATCTTGGTATATCTTTTCGATGTTTTCTTTTAAATCATCTATGGCCCAGGCCGCTTTCCTGTAAGCCCATTCTTTATAACCTCCTGAACCAGACATTTGCAATTCACGAGCATTCAAGTAAAACTTACCAGCAATTTCTTTGTTAAACTGTAGTTCTTCTGGGAAGAAATTTACTGGTCGGGGAATATAAGGAATTATATCATATTTTTTACAATATTTTAAAACTTGCTTGTGTACTTGCGCAGTATACTCAGAAAATTGCTTTGAATTCCCGTAAAGTTCATCATACTTTTTAATTAAATTCGGATTATATTTTTCAAGCGCCTTGTAAAAATGTATTTTACAATAACCCCAGAGCGTCAATCCGCCATCTAAAATATACTTGCCCCCGCATTCTTTTGTCTCTTTTATAACAGACTCGATATTTTCATCATCATAAATAAATGGCAAAATCGGCATAAAGACAGTGCCCGTCATAATTTTATTCTCTGCTAATTTTTTCATGGCTGCAAAGCGGGATTTAACAGGCGGTACTTTTGGCTCGAATGCCATTCGAGTTTCATCATCCTTGGTAGTTATAATCGACCAGCCTACATTAAGATAAGACTTTACGTTGATTTTCTTTAGAATATCTAAATCACGTAAAAGAAGCGGCGATTTCTCATTAATAAATACCGGAAAACCAAGCTCAAAGCAAACATCAAGCATTTTTCTGGTGTATTGATATTTCACTTCAACAGACTGGTAATTATCAAGATAAATTAAATCACGGGGTTTATTTTGCAGTGATTTTTTCAAAAGTTCCGGGGCATTATCTTTAACCTTGATGTATTCTGAAAACGGGTCCTCGAATTTTAAAACCTCTGGGTCTCGGGATGGCTTGTGAGGATTATATTTTTCGTCCCGTGAATAACAATACTCGCATCCATACTCGCAACCTACATACGGAAAAGCAGAATATTTATTCCAGAACCAACCGCCATCGCAGTGTTTTTGGACATTGAGGATGTGTTTTGTCTTATAGATTTTATACATAATTTTTTATCTCCGATTTCTATCTTTCTTAAGTTACTTCATAGATTTACTCATCATCAATTTAGAAATATTTTTTCGCATCATTTTTTGGAATAAAAATATTATTAAAACGAATTATCGATAATTGTCTCAAAATCCGAAATCAAAAAACATATGCGCTATAAAATTAGTTGTTTTTCTTTTCTAAAATCTTTTTAAGATTTTCTCCCTCTTCCTTCATATGTTTTTTAGCAACTTCAATTATAATCTCCATTCTTCTTCTAAGAAATTTACGATAAAATCTTTCAGCTCTTACATAGAGTATAGCCGTAAAAACAGAATTTGAACCTTTAGGCTCAATTAGCCATTCAAGCTTAGGAGATATTAAGGATATAGGGAAGGGAAATTTGAATACAACTTTTCTGTTTGGAACGATTTCAACACAGGTTCCTTTAAGTTTTTTTAAGTCCCCCATCATACATTCTTCAGCATAAAAGTTAGACCCCACATTCATTGGTTTTCCTTTAGTCCACTGGAATATAATATGGTCTTCTGGATGCCAAGTCTTGTAATTTTGTTCAAGGTTGGTGAAAAATTCCCAAATTTTTTCAGGTGTTGTTTTTATTTCTATTGAATCTTTCAATACTAATTGTTTGAATAATTCCATATTTTTTGCCTCCAATATAGATTTAATAATTATTTGTTAATATAATGTTTTGAATAAGAAAACTGCGCCCTTTCTGCCTTTTTACTAGTATGATTGTCTATTTATAATATCGGTAATTATCTTAAAATCGAAAATTATAAGTAAGTTATAAATATTTTGAAAAGCACAAAATAAATTCTTAGGAGGGGGCATATAGTATGTTTTATTTTTAAAGTTGAGGGTTGAAATCCCAGTATTAATTATTTTTTATAATTTAGCGCCGAGGAGAGGTGCAATGACAAAAATATTAATTAAAAGGAGGTAAAAAATATGTCAGTAGCAGAAAACAAGGCTATGTACCGCCGTTATATTGAGGAAGTCTGGAACAAGGGGAACCTGGCTGTATTAGATGAGATTTTCGCCCCCAACTACGTAATCCACGAACCACTCCCTACCGAGCTTCCACAAATTGAGGCCTTAAAACAACGGGTCACGATGATCCACACTGCCTTTCCCGACCACCAATTCACTATCGAAGACATCGTCGCCGAAGGGGACAAAGTAGTGGCCCGCTTGACAATTCGAGGCACTCACAAAGGTGAGTTTATGGGCATAGCCCCCACCGGGAAGCAGTTGACAGTAAGAGAGATTGAGTTCGTCCGTTTCGAAGGCGGCAAGCTGGCGGAACTCTGGCCCCTGGTCGACAATTTGGGAATGATGCAACAGCTCGGCGTAATCCCTTGATAGGTAAGGGCGGGGAGTAACCCCTATACTTGGTAGGCCAAGAGTCGGTGGTTTTATTTTGTCACATCGCCTAACACGGGGTTGTCGACTTCTCATTTTTATACAAATAGATAATTAGACGCGTCTCTCTAATCTCAGAGCTGAGCTGGGATAGGGAATACGGGCTAGTAGCAAACTAAATATAACCGTGCTTATAATATCGGTCAAGTACGCGAATGAACATAGGAAGGGAAAAAAATGACTCGAAAAACAAATGAACTGAAGGGCGTGATTGTTTTCATTATTCTTACTTTCTTTGCAACGTGGTCCCTTGAGTTCAAGCTATACTCGGCTGGGGGTTTGAAGGCTCCAATAGCGATTCCCGTAATGATTTCTGTCATGTTCATACCCATGCTGATGGCTATTATAACCATAAAATTAGTAACTCATGAAAGTTTGAGGGAATTTGGTTTAACTAGAGGATCATTAAAGTATTATTTGTTTGCATTTATTTTTCCAATCGCTTTTTTGGTTCTTGGTCTTTTTTTCGTAATAATTTTTGGAACCGCAACGTTTCAGCCCGAAAACTTGGTAAATGTTCTACCAAAAACGCCTGCCATCCCTTGGTATTTAATCGGATTTAACCTTTTATTAGCACCCTTCATCAATTTTATACCATCTCTTGGGGAAGAGTATGGTTGGAGAGGATTCTTGTTACCAGAACTCATAAAGAATTATGGAGTTACAGTTGCGCTCGTATTTACAGGGATAATTTGGGGTATATGGCATGCGCCTGTTATTCTCATGGGATACAACTATCCAAACCATCCTGATCTATTAGGCGTAGTTGCATTTACAATTTGGTGTACGCTCCTAGGTTTTTATGTGGGATGGCTTAGAATTAAATCGGGTAGCGTTTTTCCTTCTGCCCTCTGTCATGGAGCAATTAATGCGTATGTGGGTTTCGGCCTATTTTTAGCACCGGTTTCTGATGAGATTTCCGGAGTCCCCTTTGGATGGCCTGCGCTCTTAGCCTTGTTGATTTTTGCAGTTCTCGTTTACTTAGATCTTTACCGGACATTTGGGAGAAAAAGCTAATTTACTGTTTTTTTACACGAACATTAAAAGAATTATACCCAAAAAGGCCGAGATAGTAGGAGAGAGAATCCACCAACCGAAGACGCGGTACGTTGTCCTAAGATTAATCGTGCCTATACCTTTTACAAGGCCAATTCCGAGTACACTTCCTACGACTGCTTGCGTTAATGATATGGGAATTCCTACCTGGGTGAATGCATGTACAGTAAAAGCCGCAGAGAACTGTACAACCACGGCTGTGAATGGATCTAATTCAACTATCTCCCCGCCAACCGTCTTTAAGACACCAAAACTAAAAAAAAGAGCCCCTATAGCGGTTGAGATACCAGCAAAAATATTTGATAGATTACTGGAACTTTGGCTCACTTCTCCTAGAAGTCCAACAGTGTTTGCTCCCAGGCTGTATCCCAGATAAGCGCCGCTTAGAATCAATAACCATCTAAAAATCTGATCCCATTCGGCGAATGTAAGTTTAATAATTATTCTATTTAAAAAATAAAAAATTAAATATGAAAAAAGAGCCGTCACAAGTGGAGTTATAAACCACGAGATAATTACTACTGTAAGAAATCCCCATTTGATTGTAGCTCCTAAAGCAAATGAAGTACCAACTAACCCACCCATCATGATTTGGGATGTAGATATTGGAAATCTTTTAAATGTCGCCAGAAAAGCAGGAATCAATGCAGAAAACAAAGCGAAGAAAACTATAAAAGGATCTATTGTGTCGACGATTGCGACTGCTTTAGACATTTTGTCCCCTTCTAGCAGAGCCCCTAGAATTATGAAAAAAGCCACCAAAAAAGTACCGTGCCTGAGGTCAATTGCTCTAGACTCTACTGCAGGAGCTATGCAATTTGCGGTATCGTTGGCTCCAATAATTATTCCTAAAAAAATTACCAAAAAGAGTTCAATCAAGCCCCATGCCTCACGGCTATCGTGCTAACTATGTCTGAGGCATCCTCTGCTTTATCTGCCACATCACCTATTAAAGATATGATCTCACGAAGCTGTATTATGGAGAGAACATCCAATTCCCCCTCTGCGTGGAACAAATACTTTAGTGTTTGATGCTCGATTTCATCTGATTCTTCCTCCCTCAGGTCAACTTCCCTTGCTTTAAGCGACGCCTCTTTCATATCCACATTCAAAAGATGTATACTTACTTTTAAGGTATCTACTACTTTAACCACGGATTCTACCAACAACAAAAGTTTATCTTTTAATTCTTGAGATATTTCTACACATTTTTCCGAAAATACGAGACACATTGAGTGAAAACTCTTTTCTCTTATCTGAAACATCTTTACAGCTGCCTCAGCGGTGTCAGCTATTTCGTCAACTCTTTCCACCAATCTATGTAGATTTTCCCTGCTTGCAGGTAAAAAGGCTCCCTCATGAAGTCTTGATTCAATCTCTCTTCTCAAATCATCAGCAATTTTTTCTTTACTGGATACTTCTTCAATCAATTCATCCATTCTATCGAAATCTTCCTCGCAAAAGGCATTAACTACATTTTTCAATCCATCAACCGTTTCAACAATTAAATCGACATGTTTTTCTAAATTGTTAACTACCTCTTTCTCTTCTTTCCTTCCAAAAAATGGTAGCAGTCTCCAGGCCATAGAACCACACTATTATCTTTAATATGCCTATTTAAATTGTTATGCTGGAACAAAAGCCAGATGATTAAATTATAGTTTAAATTGGTGTGAAAATAAACGAAAAACCGTAGAGATCTTCGGCACTTCCTATGTTAGATGTTGCACTGCGCATCAATGCTACAACTTTCCGTAAAACGTTATATTAATTGATTTTAGCGCCTTAGAATGAATATTCATCGAGAGGATTTGGGATTATGATTTTAATTTTCTCATTAGAAATCTTTTCTTTAATACGATCAATTTCTTTTTTTCTGAGTTCTCTTTGAAGATGAGTAAGTGCTAAACATCTAATATTATTCTTTTTAGCCATCGATATTAAATCTGTTATACATCCGTGACCGGCTATTTTCTTATCGAATGAATATGCTTCGTGTATAACCAAATCAGAGTTTTTGTATAATTTTTCTGTTCTTTCATTAAACGTTCCGTCTCCGCTATAACAAACAGTATTTTTTCCGTCGCTTATTTTAATTGCTAAATTACTTACGGAATGAATCGTGGGTGCAAAAGATAATTTTAATTCATTAAATTGTATAGTTTGGCTATCTTCAACTTCTATAAAGTCTACATCAAACTCAAACTTATTTGAAAATCTTTGATATCCATACTCGATTAATTCTTCGATTATTTTTTTTAGACCTTTTTGACAAATAATTGTTAAAGAGTTTTTTCTTTTTTCTTCCCACATCCTGACCAGCAAAGCAGGAATTCCAAAATAATGATCGGCATGCCTATGACTAATATAAATTGCATCTAAAAAAGATTGATCAGAATTAAATCTCCATAACTGTCTAGGAACAGAATAGCCACAATCTAGTAGTATATTAGTTTTGGATAATATTAAATGTGAATTATTCGGTATTTTTTCATCGAATGCTTCTCCAACTCCCAAAAATATGATCTTCATAGTAAAATGGATTGTGGTTGATATTAAAAAAATTAATGGCTCACGACCTTCTAAAAGGTCGATCATTAGGTCGAATTCGCTAACGCGAATTCAACATCTCAAATAGGAATTACGAAATAATTGACCTAAAAAAGCATAAGAACCGATCTACCTCCGAAGGAGGTAGTTCTTTTGACCCACCTTTAATAAAGGTTGAGGCGAAAAAAAATCATACTCTTGGTCTCCATTCTTCTATGTCCGATTTTTTAACTAGTACCTTACCATCCATTATTTCATAACTTATGATTTCTGGTGGATAATTTAAACATCCTCCACTTACACCAATATGACTTCCGAGTTTCCACTTAGTAAAACATTTTCCGCAAACCAATAGATTATCTTC
>CAYFZR010000017.1:0-10839 GCA_964347835.1 uncultured archaeon | reverse complement strand
TAAGACCAATTTAATCACTCTCAACAAAAAATTTCTTATGAAAAATGTTTTATAGGAATTATATAAAAATATGCAGTATTTCACAAAGGGTGTCTTAATGTTCAGGGAATTAGAACTCGAAAAAAAAGCCCGCCGTATATTGGATGTTCCATGGAATGCTAATCAATCAGATATCAAAAAGGCTTACAGATCCATGATAAAAGACTTTCACCCGGATAAAAGACCAGGAGACAGACATTTAGAAGAGAAGTTCAAGGCAATCACGGAAGCATATGAAATCCTTACAAACAAGAGAAACAATAAAACCTACACCCTCTTAAATATAGATACCGATTTCAAAGATTCCAAAAAGGCTAAATCATATGAGGAATGGTGGAAAGAAAATTTCTTTTGGGTAATTTAATTTTTTGCCGTAGGGACCTAAGTAATCACTTTCTCTATCTTTTCTAACTTATCAACTAATTCGGATAATTCTATCAAGTCGTGTACAAACTCTCCACTAACATCAAGCAATCTTACTGCCTCTATTATAGTAAAGAAGCGCCAAAGATCTTTATCTAAATTGTAATAAGCAACTTTATGTTTAAAGTCAAACACACTGAGTATATACCACAATAACCTTTCTTTCTCCTCTTTTACGAGAGAGTCTGTTCCTTGCTCATTTTCTATCTGTGAGTACAATGTTTGGACACATTCTTTTGATATCTCCTCCACTATCTCATCGGAAAATGTAACTTCGTCAAGTATTTGAATACCGCCAAGCATGGAAAACACATCTAAATCTAAGCCTGCCCATATTTTACTTCTTATAGATTTTTCTTCTTCCTTAAGCATCTTTAATATACCTTTCTTACCCAATACTGTAAGTATAGCAGTATCTAGCGCTTGTCTATGGATTTTCATTAAAAAATACAACATTTTTTTCCTGAAGTAAGGAGCGACTTCATACTGTCCAAAATCCTCTCTTCTCATTTTAATCTCTTCTATTGAATTGGAAATTATTTCTTCTATCTTTTTAATATCCATGTCATTAGATAGGTAGTGGATAAGATCTTTTCCAACTTGTCTAGTTTCTTCTTTTAAGTTACCCAGTTGATATCTTGCATACAAGAATTTTGGCATATTTTTTACAACATCAAAGCAGTTTGCGAAATCTTCTATCAATTTTAACTCTTCTTTGCTCAGATTTTTCTTACCCATTCAAACCACGCTATCTAGTGTTATAACTGAAATAATGGACATTCACTGCCACCACTAATTTCAGATAGAAGAAATCGTATATCTAACTTATCTGAGCAATTTTGTTATTTTAACAACAGATATGATTAAAATAATAAATGTAAAAACAACTGAGATTTTAATACAATAATATCATAAAAGAGTTAGATTTTGTTATTTTCGTTTTTAATAAGATAAATGTCCCATTTTATTTAAAAAATGGTTTTCAGAACTTACAATTAGAATTATACATAATTAATTCGAAAAAGCGACATGATTTTGTCCTATCATGTCTATACCATTACAGAAGATCTGCTGTATTTTATCTATGCGCGCCACAAAAATGATACTTTTATCATCAACTTTGTCCCCTTTACAAAATCATAAGGTTCTGGGGTTCTTGAAAAATAAAAAAAGACATTAAGAAAGATTTATGCTTATTTATATGAAGAGATTAACTTCCGAATCTTTAGCGTCATTGATGTAGGTTCCGATGCCTGCTACTTCTACACCATCGACAAAATCTTCTTTGCTGATACCCATTATTTCCATGGACATATCGCAGGCGATTAGCTTAACACCAAGCTCTCTTAAATCATCAAACTGCTCTTGTAAGAGTGGAACGTTTTTTTCCCTCATTTTCTTTTTCATAAATCTGCTTCCAATTCCGAGATAATCTTTTTTTGAAAGATATATGCTTTCAAGTCCATCTTTCTTAATCGCCTCTAATCCCCAAAATGTGAAGAATATTGTTACATCCATTCCGAATGATGCGGCGCCGTTTGCTATGTTGAATGCGGCATAGACTCTCTCAAAATCATTGCTAGAACATATAATTGTAAGTTTTTTCGCCATTTACTCACCTGTTTTTTCAATAATGATTTTCCATCCACCTTCTGGAAGATCTAATATTTCTAAGACGGTATTTCCAGATTCTTTCATTGCAAGGGGCAATTCCTTCCTAGAGATATCGTGATCTATGAGTATCTCAAGAATGTCGCCATAATCCATCTTAATCAATTTTTTTCTTGCCTCTACAAGGGGTTTTGGGCATAAGAGTCCTTTTGCATCCACAAAAAATGTATTGGGCATAGAACCACATTAAAACGTTAATGTTAGATTGTGATTCTCTATTTCCTTTACGAGTTCTTTATTTTCTATGAATTTTACTCCATCTATCAAATCTTCGAGGGATAATCCCCTCTTCTCCAGAGAGGATTTCAACACATACAAAGTCCCTTGCAATTCGAGGAAATCCGATATGATTTCTAAGTTATTTGGTAAATGTATGCCCTCTGGATTTTGATGTTTTACCGCAGAATACACTCCGTCACCCATTAGGATTATGGTAGCTTTCTGTTGTTTCGCAATAGCAGCATTCCCAACGTATATGGAGCCAAGGACATCATCGATGTACCCATATGTTCCACGGGTGATCAGTATTAGCAAAGAAGGCACATCCTTCGTAGGTGGCGCTATTTTATCCAAATCTATAGTGCTCAAATCTGGCTCACATTCATCACAATATTCTTCTTCCTCCATTTTTTCACCCCGGAAAACTTATAGATTGATGAGACTCTTTTAGCCAATATATGAGATCATAAAGTCCTACAAGAGGCAATTCTCCAACGATAACGTCCTGTGTGAGCCCCCTCGCCTCTGCACATCTCGCGCATACTTTTATATTGACTCCTTTTTCTATCATCTCTTTGAAATGCTCTTCGATGTTTGGAAAAGCCTTTGGATTTTGTTTTTTATGAGGGGCCCAAACACCATCTATGTAAAGATAGAGATTTACATTGTATCCTTTCTCTCTGGCTTTTAGAGTAAGATTTAGGGCTACATCTGTGTATTCAGATATATAAGGGCCTCTATTTAGTACTACTGTTAAAGTTTTCGTCATTTTCTTCAAATAGATCCTTATCGCTTCTTCCGATTTTTCAATGCCTAAAACTTCATGACCCTGGTCTTTTGTCCATTCAGATATATTGTTTGGGGCATCTGGATCTGTAGTGATTATCTCTAAGATATCTCCATGATTTAGTCTTTCTATCTCGGTTTTTGTAATAACTAGAGGATAAGGACACATCTTTCCCGTAACGTCTATCGAATGAGTAGGTTTTATTTCATCCATATTCTTCACCCTAAAAGAGCAAAACTCTATCCCATTGCTCCATAATCAAATCAACTAGATCGTCGTAAGGTCTTTCCGTGATTTTTATTTTCTCCACTAGCATTTCTTTAATTATGCCATTTGCTTTGAGATGAGGATCACTTGCTATTATCTCGCCCCCTTTTTCCAAAAAGGTTCTAAGTAACGGTTCGATCTGCGATCCTTTCTTTGCAGTCCAGACACCATCGCTTAGAAGAAAGATTTCTGTTCCATTTTCTTCTTTGAGTAAGTCTATTGCTAATATTAAGGCACTTTCTATATTCTCGTTATTAAAAGGAGGTTTTGTAATTATTATTCCAATTTTATTCTTCTTTCCACCCAAAATCTCATCTATAATCTCTATAACTTCTTCCGGAGATAAAACTCCCTCTATTGTCCTTCCATTGAAAATGGAAGCTGGAGCTTTGATTATCCCTCTCCTTTCAGCCTCAGGAGATGGAAAAGAAAGTAATTTTATCGTGATATTTTCTTTTTTATCGCAAATAGCCTCAGAAATGTTCTTAGTTAGGGTTTGACACCTCTTTCCTGGGGGTACGTTTCTAAAAAGCTCTATAAATATTTCTTTTTCCTCAAAGGCTTTTCTAACATCTACTGCATGTTTTATTTCTTCTATGAGTTCCTCCTCGCTCGGTACGCCTTCTATCACTAATTTATTATCTATGGCTATAGATGGCGTTCGAGTAACGCCGTATTGTAATGCTTTTATTTTTCCTTCTTCTACATCGGTGCTTATTTCTACATACTCTACCTCTGGCATCTCGCCTACTACTTTTTCTATGATCTCTTTTGCATATGGGCAATCGCGACATTTTGAGGCCGTAAACAACTCTAATAGAACCTTCATTTATACCTCCACATTATAAGCACGTTATATTCTCCTTATTAATTTTACCTTCTGAATCATATATAAGCAACTATGAAAAGTTTACCACTAATAAGTGGTGTTAGGATGCTAAGGATTTTTTTAAGCCTAGAAAGGCCATCATCCAAATTATTCAAGCCCTTTGGAGCGTTTATCTTATAGAGGTTAAAAACAAAAGTAATTGAAAATTGGCATGAAAAGATGAAATTTCTCCTCGATGAATTCAAAGAGGAATATGCTATTTGGACTTCAACTTCGAGAAAAGAAGCCTTGGGCGGGATTTGAACCCGCGACCTCCTGCTTACCAAGCAGGCGCTCTACCTGCTAAGCCACCAAGGCCCGTGAAATAATTCATTAAAATAATGTCAACCTTAATATAAACTTGTTCTCATGCGTATATTCGCATTTTCTCTTTCTTTTGCTCTTCCCTGTCAACTTTTTTCAATAGCCTTAGCGCGTCCAAAACAAATCTTTTGATTGATTCTCTATAATAAGGATCTTCTAGCATTTTTTCTAGGTGTTCGCATTCGTGAGACCCTATCACGCCAAAAATCCGTATAACATCTCTAAAAAGTTCTTCTTCTTCTCTCACGTTTAATCTATTATAGACGCCGATTTCTCTCAAAAATTTGCGAAATACCTCAAGACTCATCCTATACCCACCCGTATATAAATATCCATAATGATATAAAAAAAGTATTAGTTATTAATTCTATGGAAAAAAGAGTATTGAGATATAGATATAACGAGACTGCTTGGTTATATGATAGGAGATACAGAGAAATCCAGAATGAAAAGTACTCTGAGATACTTAAAAAAGTCAGAGTAAATCCATACGATGTTATTTTAGATTTAGGCTGTGGGACTGGTTTATTTTTAGAAAAACTTCCCAAACCAAATAGAGTTTTTGGAGTAGATATTTCTAAAAAAATGATTGATATCGCCAGAAAAAGGTTAGCAAATCATAACGTCCATCTGGTTTTAGCAGATTCTGATTTTCTACCCTTTAAGGATAACATTTTCACTAAATTGTTTTCTTTTACGTTACTACAAAACGTAGAAGATCCTTTGATTACTTTGAGAGAGATGGTAAGAGTTTGTCAGGAAGACGCATTATTGATCGTAACAATTTTAGAAAAAAGTATTTCAAAAGGCAATTTCAGAAAAATTTTAGAATACACAGGTCTAAAAGACATTCAAGTGTGGAATATGAAAGTTGAAGACGTAGCGGGAATAGGAGTAGTGAAAAAAACTAATAGATATAGAGGATAGAGTAGTAAAAAAATTAATAAATAGAGATAAAGTAATCTTTTTCGTCCTCAAATACCCTTGCTTGCTCCTCTATAACACCTTCTGCATCATCGATGTCCATTCCTTCTGTCTCAACAACGTAGCTGGCATATCTAGCAAGCCATAAAACTCTCAATGCATCCAGAATGAGGGGCTTTTTACCCTTTTCTGCACTCTTATGTTTGCTTGCCATGGTAAATACGGTCTTTGCCCAAGCCCTAGCCCCAAAAGTTGGTATTTCAGAATTCACATTTTTCTCCACTTCTTTGAATAATTCTTCAGGCAGGATATTTGCACACAAATCTCTATAATTTAAATAATCAGTCTTGTATGTTCCGGTAATCTTTTCCAAGTCTACTTTAACAGGAACAGGTCTTTGTCCGTAGTATCTTCCAATTCTTCTTTGTACCTTTCTTCTATGCGTGTGCGTCTTCCACTCTTCTTGATAGTATTCCGTCAAATCGAACATCGAGCCTACTACCTGTCTGAACATAGGTATAAGATGTTTTCCCGGTTCTAGGTATTTTGTGGTGGATTCATGAATCTTCAAGCCCAGTAGAGCCTCGCTTATGTTCATATGCTCCCCTGAAGCGACGGTGGTCATAAAAATATCAATCCCAAAATGATTCGGGAACATTGGATGCTTTCTTAGAAGGTTAACCATTTCACGAGATAGACCATATTCTCCGCCTATAGGTTGTCTCACTCCCACTCCATAGAGCGATCTCGTGTATGGATATGCAAGATTATTTGTGATGACACCGTCGTATTTGTCTCTCACATAAAAAGGAACTATCAAATCTGCCCTACCATAGATGGAAGGCTGAACTAGGTTTTGAATCCAATCTGGTTTTATGCTGAATAAATCACCGTCTACCGTGACGACTGTCTTTGCCTCAGAAAGCGAAGCAATCTCAAATATAGTCTTTATTCCGCATCCTTTTCCTGAATTTCCGTGATCTTCAGTAACTATTTTATTTATTTTCTCAGGCAGTCCGAATAAATCAGCCAGTTCAAATGTCCTGTCTGTGGAGAATCCATCGGAAACGACGACCAGATTGTTGTAATCAGGAAAGAATTCCATGAGACCTAAACTCACCACATTCATTACATGCACGATGGTTGATTCAACATTCTTCGCGCTTATTCCTACTAAAATATCTATGGGTTTTATTTTCTCTATTTGATCTAATAACTCCTTTTTAAGAAATGTTTCCTTAATATTTGATCCCTGAATTTTCTCCATAGGGCACTAAATATATATATCGTTTTTGGTCAAAGGTTTTTGAGGGTAAAGTTATGCCTAGAAGGAGAAAGAAGAGGGTTGATGATGATTTCACCTTTTTAATGCTGGTGATTGGTTTACTTTTCTTTGCGTTGTTATACTCTCAATGGATAAAAAGCGTCACATTATTTTTTTGGACTTGCATAATATCCGCGCTGGTTTGTTTGCACTTTTCTTTGGAATCACTTGTAGATGCTAGCAAGAAATCAGGCGGAGCCTCAGAATTTTTCATAGGTCTAGCCGTATTTGCTCTTGGTATTACAATGGTTTACATCGGCATAACTTATCGAGGATTTTTACCTTAGAAGTGGGTATTATTTAATATTATACTGAAAGGGGGTTAAAATACATTTTATACTGACTTTATCCTATCTTACCTTATTACCCCCTTTCTAAACCCCCATATAGAATTTAGAGTAGAAAAGGACTCTCTTGTGCCGTTATAAAATAAATTTTTATAAGATTGCAGGTGCAGCGAGCCACGCTGCATTATTCTCTCCAGAGGACGTCAACCTCGTCCGTCCTATACTTCTGATCAACCGTAGTTTCTTCTATGCTATATTTAATACCGCTTTTGCCGTACAATATACCGAGCCACGCAATCATTGCGCCGTTATCTACGGCAAGGTCTCTCTCAGGAACACCAAACTTTACACCCTGACCCTTGCACATCGTTCTGATCATTTCCTGCAGTCTTTTGTTCGAAGCTACTCCACCGCAAAGTAAAACCTCTTTTTTCTTGCAATGCGCCACGGCTCTTTCTGTAACCTCTGTGAGCATGGCAAAGGCAGTCTCCTGTATGCTATAACAGATATTCTCCAGTCTCAAACCTTTTTCATGTAACTTTAAAGACGCGGTAAGAAGACCAGAGAAGGAGAGGTCCATACCTTTTACCGTGTAAGGAAGTTCAACGTATTCTTCTCCTTTTTTAGCAAGTTCCTCTATCTTAGGCCCTCCCGGGTGGGGTAAGCCTACCTCTCTCCCAAACTTATCTAAGAAGTTGCCCACTCCGACGTCTAAAGTTTCGCCAAACACTCGATACCTTTTGCCGGCATATGCAATCACCTGTGTATTGGCACCGCTTACGTATAGGGTTACAGGATCCTTCAGACCAGTTCTTAATATTCCTATCTCTATATGCGCGATGCAATGATTTACTCCGACTATGGGTATGTCCAATAGAAGAGATATGGATCTCGCGGCGGTAGCAACTGTCCTAAGGCAAGGACCTAAACCCGGACCTTTTGGGAAAGAAACTAGGTCTATTTCCCCGGGATTTATCTCAGCTTTTTTTATTGCATTTTTTAACAACTCAGGTAAGTAATGAGAATGATGTTGAGAAGCCTCCCTTGGGTGTATACCTCCTACTGGAGGGAGGAATTGTCTGCCTAAGTTTGCCAGTATTTTTCCACTACCCTCTACGATTCCAACGCCAAGTTTTTCTGCCGTACCTTCTATTCCGAGACAGATCATATTGGTATCTTGATTTTTTTAGACCTATAAATCTGGTGATGAATTTAACTTTTATGATATTTCGGTTATTACTCACAAATAGAAAAGTACAAATATATGATTGACGAATTAATGTAGAGGGCGTCCTCTCTCTCCACCACGATTGGGATGTACATAGATTCTTTTTTGTGACTTTCGACGCCCTCACTCCCCCTTTTGCACCTTTTCTTCAACTCCTTTTTTTGATTAGTTGTTTGATGAATAGTAATACCATTCTTAGGTTAGAACCACAATTCCTATTAGTAAGGATTGACGAAAACATTAATAAATAAGAAGATAAACTCTTCCAGAGGTGAAATATTGGGTAGAGTAAGACCAGGGTTTATGAAAAGGATAGCTAACGAGTTATTAAAGGAACACGGAGATTCATTTACGGAGAGTTTCGAAAACAACAAGGTTTTGGTGGAGAAACTTACAAACATAAATAGTAGGACGGTTAGGAACAGAGTCGCCGGATATATAACAAAGATAAAGACAAAGGAAAAATCTACGGCAATACAGTAACGGTATTTCATTCTTTATAGAAAACCGTTTTACCCATATGATCATTAGTTGAATGGTTTAATGAGGAGGGGGCGCAATAACTACTCTTATTACACCCATTAAAGATGTAATGGAAGTAGGTATCCTCGGAGAATGTGGAAAAATTGAAAAATCTTTTAAAAACCATCAGTTTGATGGGGTGAGAAATTGATAAATGTAGTTGTATCGGGAAGTTGCGGTCGCATGGGGAGTGAGATGGTAAGAACGATTTATGAACAAGAAGATATGCAGGTAGCAGCGGGAGTAGAGCGTAACGACTCTCCGCACATTGGAAAGGATCTAGGAGAAGTAGTTGGTCTTGGGAAGATAGGAGTTAACGTATACAAGTCGGAGGATCTTTTGAACGTATTAAAAAACAAAGTGGATGTCTTGGTAGATTTTACAAATGCTCATGCAGCGGTAGAAACTGTAAAAAAATCTTGTAATGCAGGGGTAAATCTTGTAGTGGGTACAACAGGATTCACACCTGAACAAAGGGAGATAATGGAGAAAGAAATAAAAGAATCAGGTGTCTCAGCCGTCATTTCACCGAACATGGCTGTTGGAGTAAACCTGTTCTTCAAGATGACAGGAGAGTTAGCCAAGGTCTTGGGAGACGATTACGACATCGAGATAACAGAGACACATCATAAACACAAGATAGATGCTCCAAGCGGTACCGCAGTAAGGGCTGGAGAGATAATAGCCCAAGTACTTGGAAGAGATCTGGATAAAGACGGTATATTTGGTAGACAGAAGGGGGTTGTTGGAGAAAGAGGCAAAGGAGATATAGGATTCCATGCTATTCGAGCGGGAGACATAGTAGGAGAGCATACTGTATTATTCGCTGGACCTGGAGAAAGAATAGAGTTTATTCATCGCGCCCATAGCAGAAGAGCCTTCGCTAACGGAGCATTAAAGGCTATTAGATACGTAAACTCCATTGGGAAGACAGGAAAGATCTACAGTTCTTTTGACGTTCTTGGGTTGTAAAATTTTCTTTCTTTGTTTATGGAAGGTTAAATGTCTGTTAAAACAAAAGAATTTATGGCTATCGCTTTATCCATTGCTGTTAGATGCGAACTCCACCTTCATGATATATAAAACGAATAAAAGTCCACGTGGCGTAAGAAGATAGTACTTATCACCCTTATCTTCTATTTTCTCCAAAAATAAAGCATTCTCCAAAATATCAAGATGATATTTTATCTGGAAATCATTTGTATCAAAGTTCTTCTTAATTTCATTGAAATTTTTCTTTTTTTCACAAATAAATTCCAGAATATCCCTTCTTATTTTGTTTTGAGTTGCTATAAACATTAAATAATGATCTGTCTTTGGATCTTTTAACCTTCCTTCTTCCCTCATCCTCTCTTTCCATCTTTCGTGAACGTCTTCTAAATCAGCCTTCATTAAACTCACCCAATTTTTTAGGGAAATACAGGCATTTAGAACCTCTGCAGCCGTGAGGGTGCCGCTTGCTAAAAGAACAGGAGATCTTATCACGACGAATGGGCAGTTTTACCCCTAAATACTCCTTAACTGAGTTAAATCCTATTCCCAAAGCAATCCTCACAAAATTTTTACAGCAACAGGGACCGGTTTCGTTTGCAATGGCTTCAATCACTCTACCTACAGCATGCATGGTAATAGAAGTCTCAACATCTTTTGGACAGCTTGCACCAAGAATAACGCTGAAAGCTGTACCCATTCCAATAGCAACTCCGCAAACGCCAGCCAATCCACAGTATCCAGATATAGCCATATTACGTGCCCTTTCCATTGCCTCAATTATCTGCCTTTCTCCAATGTTTAATGAACCCTCATTCTTCAAAGCGGCCATCAAGGCAGCCGCGGTTAAAGGAGCATGTTCACATCCCATCATTGGTGTGTTAGAATGATTCATCATTGTCTCAGCTATTGCAAAAGGATCTTTCGAGTCCGTAATAAGAGCGATATCTAGGATAGCCTCGAAGG
>CAYFZR010000016.1:0-40239 GCA_964347835.1 uncultured archaeon | reverse complement strand
ACATTATGAAAAACAAAAAAATTTTTAAAAAAAAAGTTTTAGTTAGTGTTTGCTCTGTCAAATAATTCGTTTCCGTCTTCGGTCAACCTATAGACTTTAGTTCTTTTTAGGTCTGATTCTATCTCTTCTATAAGTCCTTCTCTTTTCAGGAGTTCTACTTCATACTTCACGGTCCCCCACTGCATGCCGATTTTATTTGAAATCTGATTTATATTCAATAAACCGTAATCCGAATTTTTTAAAGCCCTCAAAATATTAATTCTCGTTGATCCACCGCTGCTGACAAAAAGGATTATTTTCGGTTTGGCCATCCAGTACCACCACCAGTGTTTTTATTGTAATTAATTTTACAACAATTTGTTGTTTATTTTATATAACACTGTTATTTTTTTTCAGATATATAAAGATTTGTTTTTTGAAAGATGAGTTGCAAAAAATTTAAAATTTTTTTGTTTTTCAGATTTATATATCTAAAATTGTAAGATCCATGGTGTGGTTTGAATGGACGTAATGACCTACATTAAGGAACTTCGGGCACCTTTTTTTACCGCTACAATAGTTCCAGTAATACTCGGAGGCGCAATAGCATTTTCTCAGGGTATTTTTCATCCCTCATATTTCTCTCTGGCGTTAATCGGCGCCGTGTTTTTACATGCTGGCACAAACGTGATTAATGATTACTTTGATTTTTTGAGTAAGGACGATTTACTTGTAGAAATAAAAACTCCATTTAGCGGAGGTAGTGGAATATTACCCGCAGGACTTTTGAAGCCCAGAGAAGTCTTAGTTTTTTCTTTAATTTTATTTTTGATAGGCTCTTTGATAGGAATATATCTTACTTTCGTAAGAGGTGTTTTTATACTCGTGATTGGAATTATAGCAGTATTTTCTGGTTATTTTTATTCTGCTCCGCCAATTTCCCTGATGAACAGAGGTATAGGTGAGTTGTTTGTGGGTTTAAATTTTGGTCCTTTATGCGTCTTAGGAACATATTATGTATTGACTCAAAAGATTTCATTCGAACCAATATACGCTTCTATCCCTGTAGGCATTTTAATAGCAACCGTTTTGTTCATAAATGAATTTCCAGATTACAATGCAGATAAACAGGTGGAAAAGAGACATTTAGTGGTGAGATTAGGAAGAAAGAAGGCCGTTGAAGGATACGCCTTGTTATTCTCGGTTACATATATTTGTATTCTCGCAGGAGTAGTCTTGAGAATACTCCCGATTTATAGTTTGATAGCCTTGGCTACCATTCCTTATGCAAAAAAAGCCGTGGAAATAGCAAAAAAATACTATGAAGACACCTTGAATTTAATTCCTGCTATGGCTCTCACGATAAAGATACACCTGCTCACAGGACTTTTGCTCTCTATTTCTTACATTTTAGAGGGGGTCTTAATACATTTTAAACTGAATTTATCCTATCTTAACTTATTTCTCCCTTTCTAAACCCCATAGAAGGGGGTAACGCACCAAAATCATAGATTTTGGGCGTGCCAATAATCTTCGATTATTGTGCATCGCCCCCTTTCTAATCCCTCATATAAAATTTAGATTAGAAAAGGACTCTCTTGTGCCGTTATAAAATAATTTTTGATAAAGTTGCGGATTGCCGTTTTTTTGATAAAACTTTTTTTTAAATGCTCAAAAATCATAGATTTTTGGCATGCCAAGAATCTCGATTCTTGTGCAAAGTTTTGATGTAACGAGCTACGTTGCCTTATCACCCCCTCTCTACACCCCCATATAAAATACATATGGGACAGAAGGGGTTTTAATATATTTTATTCTGTAATAGTAGGGCTTTAATGCATTTTATACTGAAATTGGGTAACTGAAACGCAGTTCTTTTATTCAGATATACCTATTTACCGTAATTTTTCGCTAAGTAGTCAATGATAATCTTAGCTTCTTCATCCGTTATTGGACATCCGTTTACATCTTTCATTCGCGTAACGGTGGCTTCCCATTCGTCGTAAGTCTTTTCCTTTGATTTTGGCCTTTCTAAGCTGTGACATATACTGCATTTTTCCTCAAAAAGAGACTTAGCATCCACTGTGGATGTCGCCAATTCTTTAGGTGGTTCCTTGGCTGGACCTGGAGTCTTCGCTGGGGGTACTGATGTAACGCATCCAGACAAGCCTATTACCAAAAAGAGAATAAATAAAATTGTCAGATTATTTTTTACTATTTTTCTTTCCATCCTGCCTTCCTCCGGGATGTAGCGAGCCGAGTTGCATGCGCTGCTTTTTCACAGTTTACCAATTAAAATGAACGCTACTGCCAATCCGTATAAAGCTATTCCTTCTGCAAGAGCCACCATAACAAGACCCCAAGCAACCATCTCCCTCTTCTCGGCTATAGCACCTATGGCAGCTGAACCTGCTGAAGCTACACCTATTCCTGCTCCGAATGCAGCAATACCCACCGCGAGACCCGCTCCTATAGCTATTCCAAAGTATCTTAAACCATCTCCTAGGGTGAGCCCCTCGATTCTCTCGATTTTTTCCTCTTCTTGTGCTACTACTGGTATGGCACAGACTAAAAGCAATATTAAGATAGCGTTTAGAATTACTACTCCCATTAACATCTTTCTCATCCAATCCCTCCTTTTATTCCTATCTTTTATCCACGTATTATAATACTATCGTAACTTCACAACGGTGCTAAGAATGTATATTTACGTATTGCTTTAAACGCATCGAACCTAATTCCTCCGGCATCGTAAAACTTGGAAAACCATTCGTAGTAATGAAGCCTTAAGGTCTGTATAAAGGATACAAGTGCCTCTATTGCGATTATAAAGATATTTCCGATTAATAATATTAATAATTTCAAAAGTACCATTGACACCATGCCCATTACCATTACCATTACACTACATAAGGCTGCATGTACCAATGCAATTGCTGTAACCCTTACGTATGATATACAGTTTGCTAAATATCTCGTTATAGCCTCGAAAGAGCCATAAAATCCCCATACAATAGAAGTATGCTCAGCGTACTTAGTTCCAACACATATCACCAAAAGAGGCAAGTATAGAAGAGGTATCGCTAAAATATCTTTTAATAATACGAATACGTCTGTACCATGTTTCATAATTAATAATGCGCCGCCCCAAAGTAGCCAAAGGCCAGAAAGGCTCCACGGAGGAAATAGAGCCTCCAAGTAATCTTTGTGCGCGATATGATTTATTGCATTTAATATTATACCGAGACTTAATTGTATCAAACCAATCACGAAGGCGAATATCACCAAACTCATGCTGCTTTCAAGGGGTCTAAGCCATAGTGGCTCTATTATCTCCAACCCGAATACGCTTCCATATAAAAAACCCCCCAGCACACCCATTATACCGCAAGCAAGCATAATCTTGCCAAATTTTTCTATAACTTCGCCAAATTTAAAATAAAATGCTAATAAGAAACCTAAGATTGCTATTATAAGTCCCTGTCCAACATCTCCAAACATGAGCCCGTATATTACTGGGAAACTTATTCCCATAAAGAAGGTGGGGTCAAGTTTATCGTAACTGGGCAAACCATAGGTTTCTGTTAAGATCTCTACGGGCTTTAAAGGCGTAGGATTTGAGAGAATTATCGGTGGATTATCGCCTCTTCTCGGTTCTTCTATTCTGATGATGCCGTATCCATTCGTAGAATTATTGAGAATTTCCTTTAACTTATTAGCTAAATTATATGGAACCCAACCATTTATCAAATATGTCTTAGTGGTCTTACCAAATAGCGAGGTCGTTTCATCAAGATTTTTCTCTATTTCTAATTGTTCTCTCATTGTAAGTAATTCTTTTTCATTATCTCTCGCAATTCTCCTTAATTCTTCCCTAAGTTTACCTTCTTCTTCAGTCGTGTGCAATATTCTTTCTTTTAAGAGATTTTCTGCATCTCTTAATTCCAGAGCGCAAATTTTTTCAGGAATGCTCAGATTTTCAAAACTCCTAGCACGCAAAATTTTTCTTATGTCGCTTTCATACTCATAAAAACTAATAATTATGATTAGCGAGGCCTTTCTATCGACATCACCTGAGTAGAAATAGAGGAAATTTTCTGTTGCTTTTTCAACCTCTGATTTGAGAACATTTAATTGATTTTTCGGTACTGTTCCAACCTCGAGGTATAATAACTTGAGGCTTTCCAGATACTTGGGGCCTATACCAAACTTTTCCAAAACGGATACAACCTCTTTGCAAGTGAGAATATCGCTCCTCTCTTCTCTCAAAACTTCAAGTCTCGATGAAATTTGTAAAACTTTTTTCTCTACGTCTTTAAACTTTTTTTCGAAACCCTCATAAAGTTCTGAGACTGATGTTTCTCTAATAGGTATTTTTTCAACCTCTTTTACCTCTAAAATATTTTTTATCTTGTTCCCGATTTTTTCTTCTTCCTTAGCGGATTGAAGAACCTCCAAAACTCTATTCATTTTAGAGAGAAGGCCTGCTGTTTTATATCTTACCCAAGTAGATGATGGAACTTCTATACCGATATCTCTAAGCATATCATGGGATTCTATTTCCTCGTGGACGTCAATTAGGTGAATTATTCCCAACTCTTTTAAGTCTCTTAGTAGAGGGTCCAACTTGTCTTCCATTACAATTGCCTGCACCTTTTTCATACGAGTTGGTCTTAACATTTTTTGTACTCCTAATTATTACAAATTAAGGGTATAAATGGATTATTAGACATTATATAATTTTTTTGGTTTTTATAGGAAACTCTAAATAGGAAAAAGGGAACTATCTATTCATGATGGAAGAGGTTATAGGCGAGGATATAGAGGAGAAAGAAGAAGAAATTGGAGTTACGGAGGTCGAAGAGGTAAAACTAGAGCTGAGAGATATATCCTCGAGTCCAGAAAAAATTACCGTCGGAGCAAAAGATGTAAAGCTGAGTGTAAGGATACTGAATTCCGGCACAAAAACCGCTGAATTATTAGAAGTAAAGATAAAATCGGATGCTATGAGACCATCCATTACAGATTCTCACCGTGCATTCGTAGACGCAATAAAACCAAAGGGCTCCGAAACCGCGAAGTTCCGTGTTGATGTCGCCTCGAAAGAAGTGGGAGTTGTCCCGGTAGACTTTGAAATCAAATACATTGAAAATGAAATCGAAAAGAAGATAGTTAGAACGAGAGAAATACCAATAATGTCAAAGAAAAAGAAATCTAAGGTCTTAACATTGATCACTATCCTAATAATTATCGCATTTGTATTTTCCATTTCATTGGGTGCTAACTATTACTTTAATTTGTATCCTCCCATAAATCAACAACTCTATCAAGTTATTCAAAGGATACCCCTTGAAAAAATACCATTCAGATAATGTTCATAGTATGAGAGTGTTCATAGTATAAAGGCGATATAATGAAGGTACTTGTACCAGATACCAGTGTAATAGTAGATGGGAGATTTACTATTTTTCTAAAACAAGAAAAAGAAAAATGTAAGGTCGTTATTCCTGAGGCAGTTATATCAGAACTAGAAAATCAAGCCAATAAGGGCAAAGAGATAGGTTTTAAAGGATTAGATGAGATAACAACCTTAAAAAAAATTGCAGAAGAAATGGGGTTAGAGATAGTATTTCATGGTACTAGACCCACTCCGGAGCAAATAAAATATTCTCGTACTGGAGAGATTGACGAAATAATAAGATATGTCGCATTGGATCTTGAAGGAACTTTGGTTACTGGAGACAGTGTCCAAGCAAAGGTTGCCCAAGTAAAGGGAATTGATGTTAAATTCTTGCCACCCTTAGAAGAAGAAAGAGAAAATATCCTTGAAAGAATGTTTGAAGAAGATACAATGACTATTCATTTAAAAGAGAATGTTATCCCCCTTGCGAAGAAAGGTAAACCAGGAGATATAAGACTTATAAAACTTCGAGAGACTCCTTGTACATTGGAGCAACTTGAAAATCTTGCAAAAGATATTCTAAGAGAGGCAAAAGCCAGAAGAAACGGTTTTATTGAAATAGAAAGGAGAGGAGCCACCGTAGTTCAGTTGGGACCTTATAGGATATCAATTTGCAGACCACCTTTTAGCGATGGATTTGAAATAACCGCGGTAAGACCCATTGCAAAGGTAAGTTTAGATGATTATTCTCTCTCGGACAAACTCATGACCAGGCTTGAAAAGAGGGCCGAAGGAATACTAATCGCGGGACCTCCGGGGGCAGGAAAATCTACTTTTGCCCAAGCATTGGCAGAATTTTACAACAAAAGGGAGAAAATAGTTAAGACGATGGAAAGTCCTAGAGATCTTCAAGTTATGGATGAAATAACTCAGTACTCTCCTTTAGAAGGGAGTATGGAGAAAACCGCAGATATATTGTTGTTGGTGAGACCAGACTATACGATATACGATGAACTCAGAAAAACGAGTGATTTTCAAGTATTTGCTGACATGAGACTCGCTGGAGTAGGCATGATAGGGGTTGTACATTCCACAGAGGCTATAGATGCAATTCAAAGGTTGATAGGAAGAGTTGAGATGGGAATGATACCACAAGTCATAGACACAATCATATTCATAAAAGATGGTTGGATCAAAAAAGTTTACGAGATCAATTTCACCGTAAGAGTACCTACGGGCATGATAGAGGCGGATTTAGCAAGACCTTTAGTAGAGGTCAGGGACTTCGAGTCTCGCAAGGTAGAGTATGAGATCTACACCTACGGAGAAGAAGTTATAGTTATGCCTGTCTCGGGAGAGATTGAGATTGATATTGAATCTACAAGAGAGAGGATTACTAGAGAGTTGGAAAGGTATGTTGAGGATATAGGAAAAATAGAGATGATCTCGGAAAGGCAAGCAATAGTATACGTTGATAAGGGGAGTATACCGAGACTGCTGGGAAGAAAGGGAAAAAGAATTGCGAAAATAGAAGAGAAACTAGGTATGAAGATAGATATAAGACCTATGGAGAAAAAAACATATATTACTACACCAATAAGCGAATCCAATGATCATATCGTTCTTCATGTAGGTAGGGAATTTATAGGTGAGACGGTTAAGATTTATACTGGTGGTGTTTATCTGTTTACTGGGACGGTTGGTAAGGCAGGAGATGTGAGGATAAATAAAAATATGGAAATCGGAAAAAGACTCTTAGATGCTATCGACTTTGCTGAAGAGATAAGAGTTGAAATACAATAGGAGGGTAAAACATTGGAAGATTACTTGAAAGGCACAACCTGCGTAGGTTTAGTATGTAAAGGCGGAATAATTTTAGCGGCAGAAAAAAGGGCTTCCATGGGCTCTTTAGTTGTTCATAAGGAGGCTGTGAAGGTTTATAAGATAGATGATTTAGTAGGCGCTACCATAGCAGGTCTCGTCGCAGATGCCCAAAGATTAATCAGATTACTGAAGGCAGAAACTCAATTATACAAGGTTACTAGAGGAGAATCAATGAAAGTAGAGGCTATGGCAACCTTGCTAGCGAACATAATGTTTTCCCAGAGATGGTTTCCATACATAACTCAACTTTTGGTTGGAGGAATTGACGAGGAAGGAAACCATCTTTTTGCGATAAGCTTTACTGGAGACGTCATAAGGGACAACATGATCGCCACAGGATCAGGATCTCCAATTGCATACGGAATACTCGAAGGCTTATATAAAGAAGATCTTACTATAGAAGAGGGTAAGAAATTGGCTGTTAAAGCGGTAAGGGCGGCCACAGAAAGAGATGTTTTTTCAGGAGAAGGAATGGATGTCATTGTAATCACCGAAGGGGGTTATAATGAATTAAGCAAGGATGACATTAAAAAAATAGTCGAAGGGCCCGTGGCCTAGGCAGGATAGGGCAACGGCCTCCTAAGCCGTAGATCCCGGGTTCAAATCCCGGCGGGCCCGTTATAAACTTTTAAATTTTGTTTTTTGAGATCGATCATCGAGTTGATTCGGATCAGTAATTAAGATAGTAGGTCCATAATAGAATATTAAAATATCATTGTGAAGGTGATCAAGATGAAAGAGTTAATAGAAAATTTAGGAAAGTCCTTAGACAGGTACATAAGATTTCAGACTTTTCCTCTCGCAATAAAGATGTTGGAAAGTGAAGAAATTCCCGCAAACATGAGAAGACCTGCCGTAATTTTTGGCAACAAGGTTGCTATTTGTCAAGCAATAGGTATAGCAAGAAAGTATGGATGGTCTATAGCCTTAACAAAGGATGATATCATATGTGCTCCGGGATACGTCGTCTTAGGATTTGGAGAACCCACAGAATATTATCTAGAAGGTAATATCTGCGTTGACATGTACACAGAGACGAAAGAAGCAGGAGAAAAATCAGAAGAAGAAGTATTTAGATTCGAGCATGGAAAATACAAGGCTATTCTAATAGCACCCCTTCATAGAACGGATTTTGATCCAGATATAATCGTTATATACGGGAATTCGGCTCAAATAGCCCGTTTAATCCATGCGTCTTTATATAAAATGGGAGGAAGATTACACACCACCACATCAGGAAGATTAGACTGTTCAGAAATAATTGTGCAGACGATGCAAACCAAAGAGTGTCAAGTAGTAGTACCATGCTATGGAGACAGAATCTTTGGTCTAACAAGTGATTATGAAATGGTATTTACGATTCCTAAAGAAAAGATTACTGAGATCATTGAGGGGTTAGAAGGTACCCACAAGGTTGGCACTAGGTATCCTATACCTCAATTCTATAGATTTCAACCAGTATTTCCAGAGAGTTATAACAAACTCGGAAGAGATCTCGGGATAGAATAATATCAGAAGGGGGTAACCACCCCCTCTCTACACCCCCATATAAGAAAAGGAGAAGGTAACTTTAATCCTATACTGAATTTATCTTATCCTACCCTATCGCCCCCTTTCTAAACCCCCATAGAAGGGGCCAAATCGCCCCCTTTCTAAACCCCCATATAGAATTTAGAGTAGAAAGCAAATGTAGAGTAGAAACGACTCATTTGGTACTGTTTATAAAATAATTTTTGATAAAGTTGCGGATGCAACGAGCCACGTTGCATGGAACGAGCCACGTTCCATAGCGAGCCACGTTGCATAGCCACGTTGCATCAAATCTTTATCCTTACCAAATTATAACCTAAAGACCCTAAACCTATTTTTTCACCGCTTAAAAGTTGTACTTCCTCGTTAGTGCCATGAATTCCAAAAAATTTTCTATTTCCCTCATCTAAAACATCAAAATCCTCTGCCATAGATCCTTTTAATCCGTATGAAGAATCAATAAGATCTATGGAAGCTTTATCAATGGCAACAGGATCTAAAGAGACTAGCAAACCTTGATCTGGAACAATTGGAACATCTGGAAATGATGCGCAGTCACAAAACGGAGTTATCTCCATCGCAAAGTTTATGTAACCTATCTTATCCTTATCAAAGGTATTTACAACTGCAAGAGCGGCTTCGGCCATTCTAACCTGGAATTCTTCCTTTTTTTTCTTGCTTACCGTTAGAGCATGGGGTCTGCAAATAACGACGCATCCTCCGCATCCTGTACATTTCTCAAGGTCAATGTGTACTTTTTCATCTACCTTTACAGCATCCCAACTGCACGCCTTCTCACAGTAGCCGCAGCCGTTACATAGTTCGAGATCTATATCGGGCAAGGTGGCTTTGTGCTGGTATATCTTCCCTCTTTTTGATGTACAACCCATTCCAAGGTTTTTAATTGCTCCTCCAAATCCAGACGTCTCATGACCTTTTGCGTGAGAGACAACTACCATAGAATCGGCCTCAGCAATTAAGGAGGCCACTCCTAACTCTTTATTATATCCTTTTTTATTATATCTCTCCATGTAAAGTGGAACAGAAACATCTTGATTTCCCCTTATCCCGTCTGCGATTATGATAGGGGCCTCTATTGTGTCGACTGTAAAACCATTTAGCCTCGCGGTTTCTAAGTAGTTTAAAGCGGTAAATCTATTCCCTATGTAGAGAGTTGTAGTATCTGTTACGAAAGGATCTCCGCCTAACTTCTTTACCTCTTCCACTATCTTTCTTACATAGGCTGGTCTAACATGCCTTGTATTTTCAGATTCTCCCATGTGAACCTTAATAGCGACAGTGTCTCCCTTAGAAATCGTATCTGCAATCCCGGATTTTTGAAACAATGTTTCCAACTTTCTAAAAATCCTTTCTCTGGGTGTTGGACTTCTAGCATCAGCGAAATAAACATCCGACATCTGATTCCTCCTTATATCAGGAAGTCATATTAAATCAGGTATCTCCTCTTCTTCCTCAACTATGCATTCTATAAGAAAAGGCTCTCTTATTTTAATTGCTTCCTTTAAAGTCTCATTTAAGGAAGGTATATCCTCCACTCTTTCTCCATCTATTCCGTAAGAATTTGTGAGTTTTAAAAAATCAGGATTCTTTAAATCTATTGCGGTAGTCCTACCATATATTCTCTCTTGGAATTGTTCTATTAGTCCTAAAGATGAGTTATTTATCAGAATAATCTTTACTGGTATATCATATTGTTCAATCGTTGCTAATTCGCTGGAACTCATCATAAAACCTCCGTCTCCAACAATAGAAACGACTAATTCGTCTGGCATTGCAATTTGGGCTCCGATGGAAGCAGGTATAGAAAAACCCATCGGGGTAAAATTACCCGGTACGATAAAACTCCTCGGTTTATATACCTTAGATAGCATGCACCCCCATACCGTAAAAGAACCTATGTCATATACCGTTATTCCTTTCTTACCGAGGATTTCGTAAATTGTTTTACATATGGTCTTGCTCGTGAATCCTTTAAATTCTTCAAAACCTTTTTTATCCTTTTTTTTACCTCTTTTTTTATTCATATCGTATTTTGACAACTCTTGTAATACCAATTTTGCATCTCCGATTATTTCCAGATCGGTAGGAAGTCTAAATGAATTCTTTTTCACGTCAATCCTTACTATCTTAGCATCAATCAGGTCTGGATCAACAGTTAGAGGAGACGCACTACATCCCATAACAATTAAGAGGTCTGTCTCTTTTAACATTTCATTTGCTTTTTTGTCTCCTCTTTTTCCCATAACTCCTAAAGAAAGCGGATGATCCTCTGGTATTGCGCCTCTTGCCATCATTGAGGTAGAAATAGGTATAGAAAGAGACTCTGCTAGTTTAATTAAATCTTTATACGCGTTACTCCAGATAATTCCTGAACCAGCCAATATTAATGGATTATTAGAATTTTCAATCATATCTGCTAATTTTCTAACGAGGTTCCTATTAGGTTCTCTTCTTGCAATAAAAAATTTTCTTCTTTTTGTTTCCTCTTTTTTCTTCAACACATCCTCAGATACTGCTAAATGAACTGGACCCGGACAATCTTTCATAGACAATTCGTAAAATGAAAGAACAGTTTCATAGACATCATTTTCTAAAACAATGCTTTTTTTGGTTATATCTCTAAATAGATTCGTAGAAATATCGTCTAATCCGGTAATGGCTACGACAGGAACGTTGTCTTTGTTTGCATTCACTATTCCCATCGTCAAATTCAATGCCCCTGGTCCTGCAGTTGCGATACAGGTTCCTGGAGAACCAGAAACCCTTGCATAACCATCACACGCATGTACAGCGCCTTGTTCGTGTCTAGTTAATATGTTGGTAATATCAGAGTCTAAAAGCAGATCATACACGTCTAAAATTCTTTTTCCAGGAATGCCAAAAACGGTCTTTACGTTAGCGTCTTCCAATGCATGTAAGAAGGCTTTCATAATATTTCCCTTATCATACTTATTACAGATTCTGTAAATTCTTCTGTAGTCGACTTTCCATTTAAATCAGGAGTCTTTATCCCTCTTTTTAATACTTTTTCGATAGATTCTTCAATCTTTTTAGCATATTCTTTCTTTCCAAGATATTTCAACATTAAACAGGAAGAAAGTATACTCGCTATAGGATTTGCTATGCCTTTCCCTGCAATATCAGGGGCGCTACCGTGTATCGGTTCAAAAAGGGCGTAATTATCCCCCAGGTTCATACTTGGAGCAATACCTATACTTCCTATCAGACCAGCACCAATGTCCGATATTATATCGCCGAACAAATTTGTCGTCAAGATTACATCAAATTTTTTGGGGTCTTTAACAAGGCACATACAAAAAGAATCAACCAAAAAATCATCTTTTTCTATTTCAGGATACCCTTCTCCTACTTTAAGAGAAAGATCTCTAAATAATCCGCAGGTCTTTCTTAAAACATTTGCTTTATGGACGATTGTCACTTTATTTCTATTCTCATTTTTCGCATATTCAAAGGCAATCTTTGCTATTCTTTCGGTCCCTCTCCTCGTTATAATTCTTTTAGCAGAAAAGCCGTTATTTAACTCTTCTTCTATTCCAGTATACAATCCTTCCGAGTTTTCTCTAACCACTAAGAGGTCAATATCATCGTGTATTCCTTTTATACCCTCTAAACTCTTTATAGGTCTGATGTTCGCGTAAAGTTCAAGTTCTTTTCTTAAAGTGAGTATGGGGCTTTTGTATCCTTCAATAATCTTAGGAGGAGTAGTTGTTGCTCCAAATAGACATGCATCAGTCTCTTTAACGGCTTCTATTGTATCATCAGAAATGGATTCTCCACTCTTCTTATAAAATTCATATCCCGCTTCCAAAAAAACGAAATCTATTTGCGAATTTAATTCTCTTAAAATTTTTACGGTTGATCTGGTTACATCAGGTCCTATTCCGTCTCCTTCTATAACCGAGATTCGCATATCTTTTTCTTCCTGTAAGCGATTAAGCCACCGCTTCGCAGAATATCTAACATAAATTCTGGAAGTCTTTCTGCTTTTAATTCGTTTTTTCCTGTTTTCACAATGCCCTTTTCTATATCTGCTTCTATAACGTCTCCTTCCTCTACAATTTTTGTAATTCCTTTGCATTCAATAACTGGTAGACCTATATTTATCGAGTTTCTGAAGAATATTCTGGCGAAAGAATCTGCAATTACGCATTTTATTCCCGCATCTTTAATTGCTATAGGGGCCTGCTCCCTGCTAGAACCACATCCAAAGTTTTCTCCTGCTACTATTAGGTCACCTTCCTTTATTTTCTTAGAAAAACCAGGATCTAATCCTTCTAAGAGATGTTCTACCCAAATGCTATGGTCTAAAGTCCTCAGATATTTTCCCGGTATGATTACGTCTGTATCAATATTGTCGCCAAGTTTCCATACTCTTCCCTTAATTCTCATGTTACTTCCCTCGGATCTGTTACCTCTCCCGCTATCGCAGAGGCTGCTACAGTGGCTGGGCTCGCCAGATATACTTTTGCATCTCTGCTTCCCATTCTCCCTATGAAGTTTCTATTCGAAGAGGAAATACATATTTCTCCCTTTCCTAAGACTCCAAAATTTCCCCCTAAACACGGTCCACAACTTGGCGGTCCTAAAACGGCTCCCGCTCTTAGAAAAGTACCTAACAAACCCTCTTTACACGCTTTGTCTAAAGTCTTCTTGGAAGAAGGAACAATTATAAATCTTACGTTTTTGTGGATTTTTCTGTCTTTCAAAATATTCGCGATTATCCTTAAGTCTTCTATCCTTCCATTCGTGCATGATCCCACGAACGCCTGATCTATCGAACAGTTTACATCTCTCGCAGGTTTAATCGTATCTACCTTGTTCGGTACGGAAACTGATATGTCTATATCTTCGGTATCCAAGAATATTTCTTTTTCTACGGAATAAGAATTATCATCCGCTATGATTCCTGTCTTTGCCCCCATTTCTACAGCCATGTTGCACAGCGTTTGTTTATCTGATACGTTCAATTTATCTATAGTTTCTCCGAAAAACTCAAGGCACATGTAATTAGCACCGTTCATTCCAATTTCTTTTAATATGTTTAGAATGATGTCTTTTGCACTAACTGGGTTTTTAAGAGGACCATTTACATTTACCCTGTATGCTCCCGGTACTTTAAGCCAGGTCTTTCCGCTTTCTAAGATAGCAGCACAATCCGTAGCACCCATACCTATAGCGAGTGCTTTTGAAGCCCCGTTGGTGCACGTATGGGAATCTGCTCCAATTAATATCATCTCAGGCTTTACTAATCCTTTTTCATAGATTACCTGATGACATATTCCATGGCCTATGTCAAAGAAATTTTTTATATTCTGTTCTCTTGCAAATCTCCTTATCATGTTGTGTAGATTGGCGGTTTGTTCATTGTTAGCGGGTATTAGGTGATCAAATACGATAGCTATCTTTTCTGGATCCCATACTTTCTCTGCTAACTCTTTAAAACTTCTCACCACTAAGGTGCCCGAGCCATCATGCATCATGCAAAGATCTACTGGGATTTCCACAAAATCTCCGGCAAATACTTCTTTTTTTATCTTCTTGCTGATTATATCCTCAGCTAAGGGCATATCTTTCTCCTTTTTTTACTCTTTCAGCGAATTCTTTTATTAAATCGTCTGTTATGGTATAGCCATCCTCTCTATACTCTTTTACAAGATAAACTACGGAGTCTACTTCTTCTTTTTTTAGATTATAGTCCAATTCTTTTAGTTTTTCCAAAACTCCATGAAATCCACTGTGCTTACCGTAAACTAATTCTCTTCTCTGTCCTACTGTCTGAGGCAAGTATGGTTCATAGGTGAAGGAATTTTCCAATACGGCTGCCACATGAATTCCTGATTCGTGTCTGAAAACATTTTTGCCTACTATGGCTTTGTTGGGTGGAATATCTATACCTGAGTATTTCGATACCAACTCAGACAACTCTTCTAATACAGAGTAGTTGAAACCTAAGTCTAATTCGTATAAGATATAAAGCGACATAATAACCTCTTCTAGAGAAGCGTTTCCGCCTCTTTCTCCAATTCCGTTTACGGTACAGGATACAGCATTAATTCCGGCTTCTACCGCGGCTAAAGAATTTGCTACCGCAAGACCAAAGTCGTTGTGACAATGAACCGCCATTGGTATCTTGATCTCTTTTCTGAGTGTAGATATGAGATATTTCATGGCAGTAGGATGTATGCAACCTACTGTATCTGCCAGCCCTACCCTATCGGTCCTTAATTCTTCAGCGATTTTGTAAACCTTTAATAAGGATTCGAGATCTGATCTTGTACCGTCTTCGCAACTCAACTGTGTCCATATACCATGGTCTTTTGCATACTCTACGGCTTCTACTCCTTTTTCAATTATATCTTCCAAAGACGCGCGTACCTTATACTTTAGATGTATTGGAGAGGCAGGAAAAAATACGATGACACCGTCTACTCCACATTTCAAGGCGTAATCCACATCTTTTACGTTTGCTCTAGCAAGAGACAATACCTTCAATTTTAAACCTTGATCTACAATCTTTTTAATACCAACTCTTTCCCTTTTAGATACAATAGGGAAACCTGCCTCGATTTCGTGCACGCCGAGTTCATCCAACTTTATTGCTATCTCTAACTTTTGTTGGGGTGTAAACGCTACCTCAGGAGTCTGCTCTCCATCTCTCAAAGTAGTATCATACATAATCAAGTTCTCTGCAATGTGGATGTCTTTTTTCGCATCTTCCGATGAATTAAAGCCACTTACACAACTTTTCATCTATATCCTCCCTATGAGTTCATTTAAGGATGAGGCAATTTCTTCTGCAGAAGCGCCGAAATGCACCGCCACCCCTATGTTATCGTTTACCTCCATGAATCCTAATTTATCTCTCAGACAACACCTCAATATAAAAGGATGCCTGACGATCTCTTTTGCCACTTCTCTTGGGCATATGTTTTCATGCGTGTATTCGCTATTAAACTTCTCCTCGAAGACCGTCTTTGATACATCACAACCAATCAGAACATTATTTTCTTTTAACTCTTCTACATCCGTAAGAAAGGCAAAATCTCCCAGAAATATATCTTCTGTAATTCCAATATCGCAGGGAAACAAAAGAAGAGTATTTTCAGCAGTATATTTTTTTCCTTTTTCAATAAAATTTATCGTGTTCAGTTCAAAATCTATTAAAAAATCTTCTTCTTTTATAAGACCGCAGCGCCTTATATTAATTATATCTTCCATCAATTTGGAAGGAAGAGGTGGGATAATATCTATTACTTGTATCTTTTTAATTTTTGAATCTAAAGGATCAATAACGAAATTCATATGCTTGTGTTCTCCAAATACTACTACTGCTTTTACTTTAGATTTCTCCGCTTCTCTATACGCAGTTGTTATTAGTTCGCTCTTACACCTAACATCCACTGGTTTTTCTATTATTGAGGTCTCCTCTGGCATTGAAAGTATAGATACATCGTTTATTTTTTGAATAAAACCGTTTCCTTCTAAATCTGTCTCTACGATTGCAGCATCTCCGGTTTTTTCATTTAATAAAACTATGTATCTGGATGAGAAGTAGGCTTCTTTATTTTTTAAGGATTTTTTTATTTCTTCTTCATTTCTTAAATTAATTTTAACTTTTTTTAAAGAAACAAACCTGCAATGCTCGGGTAAGATCATACAACATCCCTGTGAGGGGTTAGATCGCATCCTGTGCATGGAGGACACATTGTCTTTGGCTTATCCATCCTTAGTCCATATGAATTCAGTATTTCTTTTTGTGCTTTTGCCAGTCTAAAAATCCTCGCTGCACTAGGTCTATTTGCCTTATTATTTGTGGCTTGCATTAACTCTTCTTTTCTCAAGGGAGAAACGACCAATGCACGTAATATGGGGATAACTCCAATCGATGACAAATGTTCGATTCCTTCTATCACTTTTTCATCGCTTTCTCCCAGACCAATAATTATATTTGAAGTTACTTTATTGTCACCGAAAACTTCTACAGCGTATTTCAGGGAATCTATTATCTTATCGAGGGATAACTCCTTGCAGGTCCTGTTGAATATCTCTTGATCGTAACTCTCTATGTTGTATTTTATTTCGTCGGCTCCGGCGCTGTATAATATATCTGTTCCTTCATTCCCAGCAGAATAAGGCGATACTCCTATTGGAACATCGAATTCTTCTTTTGCGAGTCTAATTATTTCTGCAAGTTTTAATATTTCTTTTCTTGGTTCTATAGGAACTCCGCTCGTTAAAGAAATAGCTGAAAATTCTTTATTTTTTGATGCTGATCGTATCATATCTAATACTTGCTCTACCGATCTATTTTCCCCTTTTAGTTTGGGAACAGGGCAGAATTTACAGTCAAATATACAAGAAGCATCTACCGTTATATACGCCTGTTTTGGACAATGGAGGATGGGATCTTCAAGCTCGAAGTCTTCAATTATGACTTCATCCCCTAAGAGTACTTCATTCTCTTTTAGTATGAGGGGGGAATCCTTTGTTATGGTGAGTCTTACTCTTTTCCCATCTTTTTTTATGAATACAGATTCTGAACCTGCACCAGGTCCTGATGCTGAGTATCCTAATCTTAAATCTTTATAAAGCCTAATATTGTCGATATTTATCTTTCCAACTGAGATTAACCTTGCCTTTACTTCAGGCTTCATATCAGTACACCTTTATCGGGTTTATCGTAAAACGGTATTGCGGCTAATGCTCCGATTAATCCCCTTTTTCCGGTGATTTCTAGTAATTTTACATCATTTTTTCTTGCAACTTTGTATGCTTGCTCTACGCTGACTATCTTCTCCTTAGCATCTTCCGCGAATTTTTTTAAATCCTCATTAATAAAAAACCTGTCGAATGTGGCAAGTCCAGTATGCTCGGATAGGGTATTTTCTTCAAGATATTTTCGGGCAAAATCTATTATTTCTCTCTTTTTTCCTTTTTCTGAGGCAAATCCTAGTGATACGCTCACACAATTTTGGGTTTTGTGCGGATTCTTTGGATAGAGTTGAACTATTGAGTGGTATATGTACTCTCCCAATCCTTTTTTCTGGATTGCGCACCCTAAATTGTGCGTTAAGGACCAGGTCGCCCCTTCTTCCTTACTGTCTGTATCGTCTATTCCTAAAACTAATTTTTCCAATCTAGGCAAGACTACAGTGGCTCTGCTGTACTTGCTTCCACCTCCTCTTGCGTGTATCTCAACTCTTTTAACTCCTTTTGCCATTCCTCTTGAATAAGAGGCGCCTACACCTCCTCCTCCCAATCCTGCGTAAGTAACATGGATTTCATCCTCTAAGACTTTTATTTCTTCTATGCCTGCGCCAGAAAGACCGGGGACTAATTTAAGATCAGTTTTCCCAGTAGAAGTTAAAAATACGTTTCTTTTCCCCTCTCTTCTTGCTTCCTTAACCAGTTCGCTGGTTTTATGGAAATGTAAAGAGGTCCAGGCTGATCCTCCATAGCTAGCGGTCTCCTCTATGATTTCTACATAGTTATTGTCCTCGCTAGCGATGGCTATTATTTTATCACAAGGTGCAATCCACTTTTTATCTCCAAATTCCTCTGCAAATTTTTCTCTTGTGTAGACCTTCATCTTATCACCTTTTAAGAAGGCTTACTAAAATGATATTTCTTTTTTAAAGAACTTTTGGATATCAAAGCCCCTGCTTTTCATTCTTAGGAGTGTTGTTGAATAAGGATCGATTATCTCCTCTTCCAGATATTTTACCAAGATTGGCTCTATTTCTTCTAATTTATTAATTAGATCGTTTCTTTCTGATTTATCCATTATTCTGGAATCTGTCATTGCTGCGACATGAAATTTTACGCCACAATCTAAGAGATTTCTAATGGCGTTAAAGGGTATATCGAAGGACTCAGGAATCGCCCCCGTCAAGAATGAAAACTTTTCTGGAGTTCCTGCCTTTAATGATACCCTGATGTGTATCTTTTCGTATTTATTTAATTTCTTTACGTAATCCCTATCAACTCCGAATAAGATCCCGTTAGTTTCTAATATGAATAATGAGAAATCCGAGACTTCTACATATTCTAGGAGGGATAGCATATGTTCTTTTCCTAAAGTTGGCTCTGCTCCAGAAACTCTTAATTTACGAACGTTGTACATTTTTGCTGCCTTGGATAACTTCTCGTAGGCTCCCTTAGGAGAGTAAAAACTTCCAATACTCTCCGGATACTCTCTGCTCAAATCTACCCAGCAAAAAGAGCATCTTAAACAGCATCCGCACGCATATCCTGTACTGATACCACCATAGACGCCTACCGTATAAAAATCGGTGTATTTTCTCTCTAATTCGCCATTTTTACTCTTGGTGACTATTTTTTCCGTCTCTCTTGCTAACGAAACAGGATCGAATAATTCTGAATCCTCTTCGAGAACCCGGAGGTACATGGATAAATGATAAAACCAATGATTAATAAGTTGAAGGATAATAGACAAGAGATAAATATCAGTTCCTGATCTTTTTATTATCGTATCTCATGGGCCCGTAGCTTAGTGGTTAGAGCGCCCGGCTCATAACCGGGCGGTCGGGGGTTCAAATCCCCTCGGGCCCACCTTTTTAATAAAAAGGTGGATCAAAAAGGTACCTCCTCCACCTTTTACAAAGGTGGATCAAAGGAACTACCTCCTTCGGAGGTAGATCGGTCGAAGAAATACATCCTTCGGAGACAGAGCTATTCTTATGCTGGATTTTGCTTTGTTTTTTCGAGAAGGTCTATTTGAGTTGTTGAATTGCGAAGCAATTCGACCTAATGATCGACCTTTTAGAAGGTCGTGGTGGTACCTCCTCCGGAGGTAGAGCAACTCCAACGCGGGATTTTTTTTTCGGCAAGCTATCTGTTTTCTCCTCCTAGCAGTTAGTCAGATACTGGACCTAGAAAGTGGGCGGGCGAGCGATATTATTTATTTTTTTCAAATGCCGCGCGTGTTTTGTAAGTATCGTAAATAATTTTAAGATGTTTTATTTTGCCATTAGAAAATTGAAAAATGTCAACGCATTCAAAAGATGTTGGTGTTCCATCTTTTAATGTCCATTCATAGCGAAAATGAACTGCTCCAACACTTCTGCTCACAAACACATTGAATAATGTTATTTTTGATGACATTGTATCTTTGAAAAGTTCTTTGAAAAATTCTGACGCTTTTCTTTCTCCATAGAGTGGAGAGTCAACCATTGCATCATCAGTGAATAATTTCATAATCTCTGTGTAGCTACCCTTCTCCAATGCTTGTAAATAAAGTTCAATTACCTTTTCAATTTTCATATTGTTGGTTAAATCATTAGATTATATAAATGTTATAAGCGAGCCCGCCAATTGCAACTAACATATGCGATTAACCGAAGTTCACGAAGTGGATTTGGGTGAATGAGGAGTGAGCCTGGCGAACGAAGAATAAACAGGTTAATCGCCGTTAAACTCTTTTTCCATACGAAGTCTGGGAAAACTGCGTCCGCAGAGTCGAATTTCACAAACCTGCAGGATAATCCACTGAATATTGAGCCGAGAACCCATTACTCATTGAATTCTATGAAATCATCAATTCAAATAATCGATATATTGAATATATAATAACTACAACACCCCAATATAGGAAGAAACCCCAATAATAAGTATAATATGCTAATGGTCCATAAGAAGGATATGTGTATTCCCTTTCCATAACCCAGCAAATAATACTAAAATATATTGCAATGAATCCTGAAGCAATCCATAATACATAGCCCCAGGTTTGAGATAATGCCACGCCAATACTTCCAGCAATAATTACGGGAAATAATACGATTGAATCTGCCCAAGCAAGTGCGCTGGCAGATTTGAAATGGGTTTTATCTCTCCAATCTTCTCCTTTACCAATAAGAATATCTTTTGTCTTCTTGCTTTTTGGTTTTAGTAATGCCAAAATTTGAGCATATAATAAGGGTAAGAAAGTAATAACTCCAAATATGATCAATATCCAAGTTATAATTGTTGGTTCAATCAATTTATAAGACACCTGCCTTAATTGTAATTATTGAAAAAAATATCATAAAAAGGCCACTTAAGCCCCAAAGGAAGGCCATAATATAAGCATTTCTAATATCTTTAGAACTGCCGATTCGCATTTTTCTATTTTGCATTATCAAGCGGCTAAATGTTATAAGACCAAAATAATAAAAATATATAGTGCCACCAATTATTCCAAAATAAACCCAGTTTGAATTATTCATAAAAAACAAAATGCAAGCAACTGGTAATGTCCAGGAAACCAATAAATCTGCTAAAGCTATTGCTTTTTCATATGCAAAAAACAAGGGATCAACTTCTGATTCGGGCTCCATAACGCCCAATTTTGCGGCTAATTTAGGTTTGACAGCACTTATAAATTGTCCAATAAAAGCAATTAGACTTATTAAAAGAATAAATATAATTACAATAGATATTAATTCCATTTTAAATCACCTTATTTATTTGCATTTTACAAATATATTAATCTACATAATATTTTTCATTAAGTTCAGAAAATCTGGGTTCTCGGCTCGTTTTGTTAAGCGAAAATTCAATTGAGTTTTTTGTTCGTTTAACTCACTAATTTGATAATTAAAGCGAAATTTTCGCAAATTAAAAGTCCCCTTTGTATTGTGGAGTGAAAAATCAAAGAGAATAAAAAATGGTACATGACTTCAGTGATTTGGGTAATTGGATCACTACTAAATCTACTCACTCAGTTAGGTGACAGTGGTTAATTGAAGAGTATAATCTCTAATTCGCGCATGCCAACCACCATTTTTTCATTGCGTTCGCTTCATCCTGCGCTATATTTTTAAGTTTTGTAAAAAACCTTGTAATATGAGCGTTTCATTCGAACCAATATGGTTTGATTCGTTGGGCGCGAAAAGTTCTTGCACCTTAGTTAAAACACCAGATGTTTCTGTTTTAATAGATCCCGGCATAGCTATCATGCATCATAGTTTTCCTGCTAGCGAAGCAGAAAAACTTTACTGGGAAGCTCAAGGTCGAATAGCAATAAAAAAGGCCAGTGAAAAGGTTAGCGTTGTCATCATCTCCCACTATCATTACGATCACTACTTTCCAAATGATATGAGTGTATACGAGGATAAACTCTTGCTTACAAAGAATCCGAACGAATACATTAACGATTCTCAGCGTAAAAGAGCTGAGGATTTTTACTCCAGAATTTGCGAACATTTTGGCAAGATAAAATTGGGATCTGTATTAAAACAACCAAAGATCAAAGATTATGCTGATCCTTTAGATGGTTTACCTATAGCTAAGCATAAGGGCTTTGGAAATTATAACGAAAGGAGAAAACAATTGTTTGATCTGGGTATGAAGCGGTTTAATCGTAGGGTCATAAAATGGAATAAAAATCCAGAGATACCTGAACTGAGATTCAAGAGGTTCGAAGTAAAATATGCGGAGGGTAGGGAGTTTCGCTTCGGTGAGACAAAAATAAGATTTACAAACCCTTTATTTCATGGTATTGAATTCTCCAGGGTTGGTTGGATATCCGCTACGATAATAGAGCATGGAGGTGAAAAATTAATACACTCAAGTGATATGAACGGTCCAATAATAGAAGATTATGCAGAATGGCTAATCAAGGAAAATCCAAGTATACTGATTTTAGACGGTCCGATGACTTACATGCTAGGCTATTTGCTCAACAGAACTAATTTGAACAGAGTAATACTCAACGTTTTAAGGATAATAAGGGAGACTGAGACGAAGCTTATTATTTATGACCACCATTTGCCAAGAGAAGCCAAATTTAAAGAAAAAACGCAAAATATCTGGGATAATGCAAAAAAAATAAATAAAAAGATACTTACTGCTGCAGAGTTTTTGGGAGAAACCCCAAAGGTTTTGGAAAGCAGGATTTCATGAACTCTCGTACGGTTCACTCACTCAGGGCTCATATCTTAGAATAAATCTTTAATGGATAGAAAAAGAACGGATATGCCAACTGCACCGCCAATTAGCCAGACTATCAACATAATTATTCCTCCGAATGGTCCTAGTATAAGCTTAGTTAGGGCTGAAGAAAAAGCGAATATTAAGGATAAGGTTATAACCAGTTTCCAGGAAAATTGAATTGGTGAGATGATAGCTTCAGAAACCGTCATTTTTCTTGACTTCCTTAGTGTAAAAATTAAGAGAATGAAAAATCCTCCATACATTAGCCATACAATTAACTGAGGAAGAAATCCCGGAAAAGCTTCAGACCGTAGATAAATACCCATAACTACATACATAACTACCAAAAGAGTCGCAAGAACCAAGAATTCTTTTTTATCGGGAAGAAGCATTCTTATATCATACTTTTTCCCTTTTGTTTTATTTTTCCACAAATATATCAATAAAATAAGGACTGCTGTTGTTGAAAGCCCTGATAATAAAGAGTGTACTGGCGAAGGAGAGTTGGTGCTTTGGAATATCCCAAATAATAAGGCGAGTAATACGAGCAGAATATAACTTTTCTTTCTGGTATTGAGCATTTTTTTAATTCTATTCGGCAACACGCTTATAATTTCTCTTGAGCCGGTTAATATGTTCTCGGCAACAAATAACGGAATGATGAATGACATTAAGGGGTGCCAGAAAAGCACTAATACAATTGTTTCTATTACAGCAATGCCTCCAAACGAAATTAATGGAGACCCCCAAGGAGGATTCCACAAAACTTTTGTTATATAAGCCTCATACATCCCAAATATCGCTCCAGCTATAAAAAGAGCATAAAACCGGGGCTTGCCATAAATAAAAACAATGTAAGACAATACAAGGATGTGAAGCGTGTATAATGGAAAAACGCCTATTAATCCCCACACATGAAAGAAAGGAAACATGTCAGAGCCGGAAACAACTTCAGCAAAGAAGACAGAAAAAACTCCGAGAATAACCCAGAAAGAGATTTTAAGTTTTTTAGATGGAGGGAAGTCCATACTGTTTTCCATGTTCATTATAATTATTATTAATCTAATTAAATTTCCTGTTAGCTCGCTTAGGGCAACTCTACATTCCTCTAACAAAATACATGAATTGTTGTTTCATAAATGATTTATATAAGTATATTAATAAACTATATTACGGTTTTTAACTGTAAAAAGTAAATACGGGGAAAAGACAAATTTTCTATGGTTTGCGAAAGTTAAAAGACACAATAAGGGGGTTAAAAGGATAAAAAGAGAGCTTTAAGGATGTGGTTAGAGAAATGAGGCCTTTCGAACAACAACACCATCCCATACCCAAAAAGCAATATATCTGGGCGAATTTCTCCCACAAAATCCTTTTTGGTTCTCTATAAACTCTTTAGATTCGAAAAACTTCTAAAATCATTCATAAAGTACATTGTGATAAATTTAGCTTTTAAGATTGTTTTAACAACATTGTTATAATCAGAACAGAACAGATAAAAAGATTTTTATAGATCTTCTTTATCATAATTATTATAGTTACTTAAAAAAGGTGTTATAAATTGGATGTCGAAAATGAGATCAGAGAAGAACAAATCGAAGAAAAGAAGTTCGTAGAACAATTAAAAGATGAAATATTACAGAAAGAAAAATCTTTACAAGAATACAAGGATCGTTTGGTAAGATTAATGGCAGATTTTGAAAATTATAAGCGAAGGGCAAACTTAGAGAAGGAAGAGATAATAAAGTGTGCATCCGGGAACCTAATAGTAAAGTTGCTGAGTGTGTTGGACAGTTTAGAGCTTGCCCTTGGAGCAGATCAGAATAAAGATGATGTTGATCCAATTTATAAGGGAATAAAGATGATATATAATCAATTTAGAGATATATTAGAAAAAGAAGGTGTAAAAGAGATCGATGCGTTGAACAAACCCTTCGATCCTTACCTTCATGAAAGCGTAATGATGGAGGAGACGAACGAGTTTCCAAATAATATCGTGATTGAAGAGTTTCAAAAAGGATACATGCTCGGAACTAAGGTGATTAGATATTCTAAGGTAAAAGTTGCCAAGAATAAAGATTATCAGGAGGAATAATATGACAAGGGTAGTTGGAATAGATTTAGGTACTACAAATTCAGTTATTTCAGTAATAGAGGGGGGAAAACCAACGGTCATCCCAAATGTAGAGGGAAGCAGGATAACCCCCTCTGTGGTAGGCTTCTCAAAAGATGGTGAAATAATAGTTGGAGAGCCTGCCAAAAGGCAGGCAATAAGCAATCCAGAGCGTACCGTGAGATCAATTAAAAGACTTATGGGGACTAATGAAAGAGTAAGAATAGGAGACAAGGAATACACTCCAGAAGAAATCTCAGCCATTATAATACAAAAGATGAAGAGGGATGGCGAGGCTTACTTAGGAGAGGAGATAAAAAAGGCTGTTATTACGGTTCCTGCTTACTTCAACGACAACCAAAGGGCATCAACTAAAGACGCGGGGAGAATAGCCGGTCTAGAAGTTTTAAGAATAATTAACGAACCTACCGCCTCTTCTCTTGCATATGGATTAGATAAGGAAGGAGAGGCAACCATATTGGTATTTGACCTCGGAGGGGGTACCTTCGACGTCTCTATACTCGAGATCGGAGAAGGAGTTTTTGAAGTAAAAGCGACCAGCGGAAATACGCGCTTGGGAGGAGATGACTGGGATCAAAAGATAATAGATTTCTTAGTAGAGGAATTTAAAAAAGAAACCGGCATCGATCTAACTAAAGATAAATCAGCGATGCAAAGACTAAAGGAGGCTGCAGAAAAGGCTAAAATCGAACTATCTACCTTGACAACTACTACAATAAACCTGCCCTTTATATCTGCTGATAGTAAAGGTCCTAAACACTTAGAAAAGACTATTAATAGGGCTCAGTTTGAGAATATGACAAGAGACTTATTAGATAAAGTCAAAGGACCCTTGAAACAAGCATTAGAAGATGCAAAGTTAAAGCCAGAGGACATAGAAAAAATCTTGCTTGTAGGAGGGGCAACAAGGATGCCCATGGTACAGGAGTTGATAAAGGGCTTCTTTGGTAAAGAGCCAACCAAAGACATAAACCCAGACGAATGCGTAGCGGTTGGAGCGACGATACAAGCAGGTGTTTTAGCAGGAGATGTAAGTGGTATTGTGCTTTTAGACGTTACTCCTCTTTCTCTAGGTGTAGAGACGTTAGGAGCAGTATTTACAAAACTAATCGAGAGGAATACAACAATACCTACCAAGAAGAGTCAGATATTCACCACTGCCAGCGATAATCAGACTTCCGTAGATATAAATGTCTTGCAAGGGGAAAGGCCAATGGCGGCAGATAACGTTAGTCTGGGTAGATTTCAACTCGTAGGTATTCCTCCCGCGCCTAGAGGAATACCTCAGATAGAAGTAACTTTTGATATAGACGCAAACGGAATCTTGGACGTTGCTGCCAAAGATCTTGCAACAGGGAAGAAACAGGAAATGAAGATAACCCCTTCTACAAGATTAAACGAGAAAGATATAGAGAGAATGGTTAAAGAGGCTGAAGAACACGCTGAAGAAGATAGAAGAAGAAAAGAACTTGCTGAAACCAAAAACCAAGCGGATTCCTTGATATATGCTGCCGAAAAAATGTTGAAAGATTACGCTGATAAGATTACTGAAACTCAGAAAGAAGACGTTGAAAAGGCAGTGGAGAAAGTAAGAGAGGCTATCTCTGGAGAAGACATCCAAATGATTAAGGATTCAATGGAAGAGTTGACTAAAGCAATTCATGTGATTAGCACTGCTATGTATCAAGCAGAAGCAGAGAAGAGGGAAGAGAAAGATACAGATTATCAAGAAAAGAAGAATGATTCTGTAGATGCTGATTATGAAGTGGTAAACGAGTGATTCGATGAAAAGGGATTACTATGAGATATTAGGAGTAGATAGAAATGCCACTAAGGATGAAATAAAGAAAACCTATAGGGGGTTGGCAAGGAAATACCATCCTGATGTTAACAAAAATCCCGGGGCAGAGGATAAATTCAAGGAAATTTCAGAGGCTTACGCAGTTCTAAGTGATGACCAGAAGAGAGCAAGATACGATAGATTTGGACACGCAGGCATAAGCGATACGTACTCCCAGTACGATCTCTTCAGGGACTTTGATTTTGATATATTTAGAGATTTGGGATTTGGCGGTTTTGATAGTATATTTGACATCTTTTTTGGAAGGAGAAGAGACTTTGACTTCGATATAGGATTCAGGAGGCCTAAAAAAGGAAGAGATACCTATCACGATATCAGCATAACATTAGAGGAGGCTGCATCCAGAACTGAAAAAACCATCGATGTTAGACAGAATGACGTATGCTCTTCCTGTAATGGGAGCGGTGCTTTCTCTCCCAATGATTTAGGAAATTGTCCGAGTTGTAACGGAACTGGAGAAATTAGAGACATAAAAAGAACGCCTTTTGGACAGATGATGAGCATTAGAACCTGTAACAGCTGTTATGGTAAGGGAAAGGTCATAAAGAAACCTTGTAAAGAATGTAAAGGTGCCGGAATGGTTACCAGAAAGCGGAAGATAAACATAAAAATACCCTCTGGTATAGAAGATGGATCACACCTAAGGATAAGTGGTGAAGGGGAAAAAATTCGGGATGGATCTCCAGGAGATCTGTATGTAACTGTTCACATACGTCCCCACGATCTTTTCCAGAGAGAAGGGAACAATATAATTTACAAATTACCTATTAGTTTCGTCCAAGCAGCATTAGGGGCAGAAATAATGGTTCCAACCTTAGATGGAAAAGTGAAGATGAGTATACCCCAAGGAACTCAATCAGACACCACATTTAGATTAAGAGGGAAAGGAATGCCAAGTTTACATGCACGCGGAAAAGGTGACCAACTTGTTAGGATTAAAGTTGTAACGCCGAAAAATTTGAACGAAAAACAGAAGGAATTGCTGAAAGAATTTGCAAAAATTGGTGGAGACACAATTGAGGAGAGAAGTATTTTTCAACGAATAAAAGATGAGGTAAAAGACGCCTTTATAAAAGAATGATCAAGTTTTCATCCATTTTTTGTAAGCCTTCTCTATTTCATAGCCGTTTATAAATATTAGGTTGTTTTTCTTTGCATATCTTAAAACATCCTTTTTGGAAAGGGCTCTCCCACTTTTGTGATCGAGCATCTCGCTTATACATGTTACAGGGGTTATTCCAGCCATCTCCGCAAGGGCAACGCTGAGTTCTGTGTGTCCTTTTCTATTTAACACCAACCCTTCTGATGCTCTTAAGAGGGGTACGTGTCCTGGAGTTCGAAACAATTTACCAAAGTCTCCACCGTTCTTTGCAAGGTTTGCGAACTCAGAGACAGTTAAGGCTCTATCAAAGTCTGTTATCCCGGTAAAAGTCTTTCTATGATTGATGCTGAGTGAAAATGCTGAATCTTCATCGTAAGGAATGTCATTAGCCTTTAGTTCATTAAATATATCAAATTTTGCGCTAGCATATTCGAATACTTCTGTTAGAAAAGGTAATTTGAGCATTTTTGATTTCTCTGGATGTATGGCTATACATATTAGTCCTCCAGCATCCATCCTCATCTTGGCTATCTTCTCCTTAGCTACAAATTCCGCGCCGATTACCATATCGGTTTCCCCTTCTCTTGCTTCATCATCGAATATTAGAACGAATTCTCCGTTTCTTATCGCATTAATAGCTCTTATTATCATATCTACACTCCACCTTTACGGTATCACCATTTTTCAGTTTGAAATGCTCCCTCAGACTTAAGGGTGCAATTAACTCTATGATATCCATGCCATGATGGGTTCTTGTAGGCAAGATTATTGCTCCCCCAATCTCTTCATTAATCGTGGCAGGATAGCATTTTACCGATCCAAAGGTTCGATCTTTCCGTTTAAAACCAAGTATCTTAATGTTAGGGATCGTATCCAATATAGTTTTTGCTATCAAACTATCTAACTCAAGCAATTTTAGATTCAAAGTCCCTGAATAAGGTTTAAATCCTAAATTTTCTTCAAATTGTTTTATATAATTATTTTGCTCCATGTAATATCTTCCTTCCCCCATCCCTTCAATTACACTTCCCTTTAATATTACAGAAGCCATATCACCAGATAATGAATGTAGATCAGCATGTATTCTTTTGAGCGTGTTCAAACCTTCCTCAGAAATTCTGATGCTCTGACCTCTAGGCATTACTCTCCTCAAAATTAATTTTTTCTGGTCTAATTTTTTTAATCTCCTTGCAGCAGTTTGCTGTGATATTTTTAGTTCCCTAGCGATATCTGATGATGAAATAGTAATGCTTTCTCTTGCTGCTCCATGTTTAGCAAGGTTTAATAACAAGCAGAAGTCTTCCATATACATTCACTTTTGAGTTGTTAATCATTTTTGATAATGTTTCCATATATCTCTTATGTCTTTCGATATTTTGTCTGAGATGTGTAAAGGTTCAGGCAATCTATGATTAATAATACATCTTTTGACTATCTCAATGGAAGATTTTAAGGAAACGCGGTGACCTGGACTTATATATATAGGTTTAGAACCATTCTTGGATTTGAACACATAACCTATGGTTTCACCATTCACTTTAATGGGTTTTGCCTCATTTTCTTTTTTAGGTTCTTCATAATCTCCAAATAAAGGTTTTTTTGCAACTCCTACGGTGGGAATATCCATTTCCACACCTATATGAGACGCAATTCCTATTCCTCTAGGATGTGCTATGCCATGACCGTCTATTAATACGATATCAAACTCTCTACTCTTTAGTACGTCTTTAATAGGTTGTGCTTCTCTAAAGGCAAGAAAGGTGGGTATATAAGGAAAATCTATTTTTTTAGAAATGATAGAGCACTCTAAAATTTCTAATTCTTCATAAGAGAAAAAGACAGAAGAAACAAATGCGATGTCTTTATAATAGGCTAAATCTACTCCGGCTATAACATTTATTTCGTCAAAAAGGTCTTTGATGATAATCTTATTTCTGAGTTCTTTTTGATACTCCTTTAATCTATCTAAATTTATTTTTTCATTTCTTTCTGGAGAATTCATTACGCCACCTAAATCTTATTAAACAATAAAAATACAACTTATACCTCTTTTGCAAGTATAGATATAAAAACAGGACCTCTCACGTCAATTTGCTTTTCATTACTTGTGATGTACCTTCTTCCTACATCATCCAGAATGAGATTTATGTCTGCAAGACTCCTTACTATTGGAACTCTATAAATTACCTCTTTTTTACCTGCGATAAATTCTTTTTCTATTTCGTGAGAGACAGCGTAAGATATGCCATCTATGTATCTAATTCCCGTAGAAACTCCATTCTCTTTGGATAGACCTCTTATATTCCCGTCTTCCACTACTACATAGTTAAAGGCAGCCGGACCCAATAATTTTTTTCCTTTTTCAACTTCGAATACCTTTACTTCTATCTTTTTGCCGAATAATTCCCCTCTATAAGCGATATATTCACAGGGAGCATCTTCATGAGCATGATTCTCACAAATTTTTAAAATACCTCTCGATATCTCCAATCCAACGTTAGAAACTGGTAAGTCCTTTATAAATATCATGCTAGCCAAGTCTAAATCGGAATATTTTACTTCTTTGAACTGAGGGTAGGAAAGTTCTCTTACGTCTTCTGCTTCATATAAAACCATAGCAAGTCTCTCTACTCCTAAACCAAGATTGAGTACAGGATATTCAATTCCATAGTTTGCAAGGGCAAAAGGACTGTACACGCCAAATGTAGCAATTTCTATCCATTTTTCTATCTTTGGATTAAGTACATATACTTCTATTTGAGTATCGGGCACATAGTACTTTGATCTCTTCTCATCTGGTCTGAATTCGATATTCTCAAATCCAAACTGTGCTAACAAGCCCTCGGATATCGACTTTCCTTCCTCTACATTAACGTCTTCGTCCATGATAACGCAGGAGGCAGAATGGTAGGTGCCAAGTCTCTGAGGATCTTCTTTCTGCTCTCTCCTGAAACACCTATCTACGGAAAATAACCTTATGGGTAAAGGAATTTTATCTTTTAATTCACCCAAAGTTATGAACCAAGAACTGGTCATGTGAGAGCGCAAGGTCATGGTGCTGGATTCTGGCTTTAATTCTTTGATCTCCGGAAAAACTTTTTCCAAAATCTTCGTTGCAAGCTCGTCTTCTATTTCTAGAGCCTTAGAAATTTCTATTAATAGTTCATCTCCATCAACGGTACCTTTTTTATATGATCTGAAGACTTCCTGCAGAGCATCTTTCTTATTTATATCAACGCCAAATTTTTTAAGCTCATTTGCTTGTTTTGCTGTTATGCCTATGTCGGGTCTTGGCAGCGTAGCCAGATAAAAACATCTATCTAAAACTGCGGAGCCCTCTGGACCAAATTGCTTGTGCACATGAACATCCTCTATGTAAAGAGGATTTTGAACCTCAAAAAATCCCAACTTTATGTAAGCCTCTCTCAAAGCCTGAATTGTATCGTAAATAGGATGAGATTTTCCTACCTTGTACCTCATCCTCGGATATTGTTTATCTGAATCTGATGATATTACTTCTTTACCAAGAATCCAAGCCTTTTCAAAATTTTTTTTTGCGAGATTTTTGAATTTTGTAGGATCGAACTTCATTTAATTCCTCCTAAGCGAGCAATGCGACTTTACTTTCTCTGGAAAAATCTTTAATCTCATATCCTGTTAAACTTGCTAATTCCTTTCCAAAATCCATTATTTCATCGAATGATGGCATATCCTCTCTATCCAATCTCTTTCTTGAGTATCCTACATGCATATATGATTTTGGCTCCACAAAGGTAGGTTCTCCTTTCGATATTAGTTTAGCGTATCCTTTTAAATCCGTCATGTTATATCCCCTTATACAGGTTATCCTGATGACTGTATTACATTTAAAACTTGGTAATAGTTCTAATGTCTCATTTATCCTTTTCCATCCGTCACTCTTTATTGGTGCGTTGATTATATTGTAAATATGTTCATTTGGAGCGTCAAGAGAAAGATAAAGTTGGGTAGGTTCTTCTTCAAGGCTCTCTAATCTATCTGGTCTTGTTCCGTTCGTTACTAGAAAGGTCGTGAAACCGGTGTTATGAAATTCTTTTATTAATTCTCCAATCTTTGAATATAAAGTTGGCTCTCCAGCAAGACTTATTGCAACATGTTTTGGATTTCTGGCCTCTTCTAGCATCTTTGAATCTACTCTATCCATTATTCCTCCATAGCCGGTTAATATGGTTCTTTGTGCTTGTATTGATCCTTCTATGATATTTCTTGGATCGTCTTCCTCTTCTATTTCGGTTCCCTGTGTTAACTCAATTGGTCTCCAGCAGAAGACACATTTTTGAGTGCACCAAGAAACGCTTGGAGTCATCTGTATACATCTATGACTGTTGATTCCATAGAACTTGTCCTTGTAGCATGCTCTTCGGTTGAGCAGTTTTTGTCTTAGCCAATGGCAGGCTTTTACTGCAGAATGCCTTCCAACTATCTTATACTTCTGCTTTTCAAGTACTTCTCTGACATCTTGGGTTATCATGGCTTTACCATTGATTTTGAAATATATAAACTATGTTCGAAATATTTATATAGAACGCTCGCATCGATGGAGGCATGAAATTCAGAGTATTTCTCACTTTGCTTGCAATATTGCTTGTATTGCCCTGTGTTAGTCAGGATATGAATGTAAACGTGTTGAACGAGAAAATTATTGAGGTAGGATCTGATAAGACATATGTGAGGGATTCTTATTCTTTATTTGTTGTTTATGCCGAAAAAAGTGATTTGAGAGTTATTAAGATGAAACTATTTAATGTAAGTAATCTTAACGCATTTGATGATTCGGGTAATTTAGATGTGTTAGACAGTACGATTACACTCAGAAATCCCTTGGGTAGTGGCTTTCTGCAGGCTAAATTCGCTACAGAATACTATGTCGGAAAGCCCAGTAAGATAGATGATCGCTATAAATTTTTCCATCAAATAAGAAAGCCTGAATTAATTACCAATAAACCAGAAATCGTCTTGAAACCAAATTTTTACCTAAAATCAACAAAGATAATACTTCCTCATTCTACGGTTTTTTATGTCTACCCTTCAAAAGAACCTGAAAAAATAAAGGACAAAGTTGAATTAAACTGGGGACAGAACCAAATAGATAAAGAAATAATATTGGAATTTGGAAACATAGAGTTAGCAATACAAGCTGAGACGGAGATTAAATTAATGGAGGAGGAATTAAAAGACATACAAGAAAAATACCAAGAATTAGACGAATACTTGGATTTAAAACCGGTAAAGAAAAATCTTGATCTTGCTGAATCAAAATTAATAGAGGCAATCAAGGCATACGACGAGGATGATTTTAGCATGACTTTAGAAAAGACAAAAGGAAGTAAATTCTTTTTAGAAAGTGCTAAAAATCTATTAGATGAGATTGAAAAAGACCATATCGATAAAGTTATAGAGAACATTACCACTGAGTTCGCTTCCGTTGAAAATACGATAAATTCTATTGAAAAGACCGGTGCAGATGTTACGGAGGCAAAAATCTACCTGCAAGCAGCAAAACAAAAATTGGAAGATGTAAATATTTATAGAGGTGCAAACCCTCACAATGCCCTATTGCTGGCAAACGAAGCCCATGATAATTTGAAGCTGGTAGTGACTTTAGCAGAAAAGGCAGAAAAGAAAGAGGTAGAAAGAATAGAAGAAAAAAATGCAGAAAAACGTACAAGATTAGTATCTAATTTACTACTACTTTTTATATTGTTGTTGACTTATATAGGACTTAGGATCTGGCGATGATTGCGATTGTTCTAGGATACCTTAACGAGGATATTCAAGCCTACGCAAACAATTTTATTTTAATTTTAATCGTCATACTAATAGCGTTGATCATATCAAATCTCAGCGAGAGAATCCTGTATCGATCAAGGTTGGCTTTACGTATATTAAGCGAAACAACTATTCACGCGATTGTAAGAGGAATCAGATACGTACTTCTGTTAAGCGTTCTTTTGGCGATTGTAAAGATATTAGGTTATGATATTACTTATCTCGTAACAGGACTGGGTATAGCAGGTATAATTATAGGATTCGCAGCAAAAGATCCGATAGCGAACGTTATATCAGGTTTTTTACTCCTCGCAGACAAATCATTTGAACTGGGTGATGAAATCGAAGTAGAAGGATTGTATGGAACTGTAGAGGACATAACTCTCAGAAGTACAAGAATAAGAACGGTAGATCACAAATTAGTATATATTCCTAACGCAGAACTCATTGCGAAGAACATCGTAAATTATACCATAGGAGACCGGAGAATTCGTTTGAAAATTCCATTAGGAATAAGTTATGAATCGGACATCGATTTAGCAAAAAAAATTATGGTAGAAGCGGCGAAAGAAACGGAGGGAACATTACTAAATCCTGAACCCGAAGTTCTTTTAAAGAATTTTGGAGATTTTTCTGTTGATTTAGAATTAAGAGCATGGATAAGAGATGCAAAAGAGAGATTTAAGTTAGATTCTGAAATAAGATGGAAAATCAAAACAAAGTTCCTGGAAAATGGCATAGAAATTCCTTATCCAAGAAGATACTTAATTTTAGACAAGAAAAGTATGGGGGATCTCATTGAAAAAGAAAAGTCTAGAGAATTTAAGCAAAGAAATCGATAGATCTCTTGTATTCGGGATGGGGGGAGGGGGAGATGTAGTTGGATGTATATCTACAGCCAAATACCTGGAATTTTTAGGAGTAGATATAGTCTTAGGAGGGCTCTCTTGGGAGAGAATTAGCGTGGATCCCGTACCCGGTCCGAGGAAAATCGAAGAAATAGAAAATTGCGAAAGAATAGGAAAATATGCGGCATTGGTTAATGAAGAAACGAAGACGTCTTATGGTGTCAGATTCTCTGAGAGCATATTATGTGAATTTTTAGATAATGAGATAGTACTTATAGACGTAAATCACGGTGTTAATGGGACTACAAAAGCCATAGAAGATTTATTAAATCATTTTGACTGTGACCTAGTAGTAGGTATAGACGTTGGCGGAGACGTTTTGGCAACGGGAAAGGAGAAGGTCAAGAGTCCTTTGGCAGATGCTATTTCACTCTCTGTGCTATGTAAGTTTGAAAAAAGCGTAACTGGTGCTTTTGGTCTTGGCTGTGATGGTGAACTAAGAATAGAAGAATCTCTGCTTAACATATCAAAAATTGCTATGAATAACGGATTGTTAGGAGCCAGAGGACTTACAATTGAGGACGTAGAACTTTTGGAGGAAGTGGTAAAAAAAATACCTACCGAGGCTAGCAGATTACCACTGCTAGCATTTAAAGGTGCCTTAGGGGAGCAGAAGATAAGATCTAATGAAAGGACCGCTGAGGTTTCCCCTGTATCTACCATCACCTTTTACATGGATTCCGGAATATTATATGAGATCAATCCCTTTGCAAAGGCGGTAGATGGGAGCAATTCGTTAGAAGAAGCCAATAAAAGGGTTAATGAACTTGGATTTAAGACAGAATTAGATTACGAGATTGAATATAGCAGAGAAGTTTAAAGAGCCTCAGTATATATGTTAAGGTTATTATCCTCCTCCTCTAAGAAAATATAATCTTATGAGATCTTCAAGGGATTTAAAAGATTCGTTGGGCCCTTCAAAATCTATTTTAAGATGAACAACTGGTATAGAATCCATTCCAAACCAATGGAAATTCTCTCTCTCCTCAAAAATTTCAACTTTTAGCCTAATGTCTTCATTATGTGCGAATATCTCAGTATGATTCCTGTTCGATTCTTTCTCATCGATTTTAAGATTCATCCTTTTCAAAACTTCATGTATATTTCTTCTTGCATCTTTTATGCTCAGCATGTTATACTTTTTGATTAACCTCATATGACATATAAAGGGGTAAGATTATTTAAACAATACATTAATGAAAAGATACGATGATAAATGAAGAGAAAAGGTTAAGGTTGAAGACAGGGTGTGAGCCCATCGATTCTTTGTTGGGAGGAGGATGGGAAAAAAGAACAATTTCTCAAATTTATGGGGCAGCAGGTACTGGAAAAACGAATATATGCATCCAATCAACAATAAAAACTCTTTCATCAGGAGACGAAGTAGTTTATATAGATGTAGAGAGTGGATTTTCTCCAGATAGATTCTTACAGATTTCCGGAGGCAAGGAATACGATCGTTTCTTATTGTTTGAGCCAGATTCCCTTTCAGAGCAGAAAAATATTATAAAAAATATAGAAAAATGGATAACAAAAAATTTAGGATTGGTAATTTTAGATTCGGCAGTTGCATTATTCAGGGTGGAAGACGAGGAAAAATTGATCACCAGAGATCTTGGCGTGCAGATGGTACAACTCTCTAGAATCGCGAAAAAGTATAATATCCCTGTTTTGATAACTAATCAGGTTTATACGAATATAGCAGACGATAGAGTAGAACCGGTCGGAGGGATGTTCTTACAGTACTGGTCGAAGACTATAATAATGTTAGAAAAGACAGATAAGGCAAATATCCGGAGGGCAACCTTGATAAAACATCGATCAAGACCGGAAAAAATAAGCGCACATTTTAAGATTTCAGAAACAGGACTTGGAAGTGTTTAGGTGATAAAATGAAAATAGGTAATTTTACTCCAGAAGAATTGGTAAACCGATTTGGATCGCCTATCTACGTTTATGATGAATCTAAGATAAGAGAAAACTACAACAAATTTTTCAGGGCATTTTTTAAAATTTATAAAAAAGTAATGGTCTGTTATGCCTATAAAGCAAATTCTAGCCTTGCTATATGCAAGACTTTGGCAAAAGAAGGCGCAGGTGCAGACGTAGTATCAGCAGGAGAACTTTACATCTCTCTAGCGGCAGGAGTATCTCCCGGGAAGATAGTATTCAACGGTAACAATAAGACGAGAGAAGAGATTGAGATGGCTATCGACACCGATATTTTAATGATAAACGTAGATTCTTTACATGAGTTAGATTTACTGGAAAAGATCGCTTCTCGGTTTAAAAAGACTGTAGATATTGCCTTTAGGATAACTCCTGATGTATCTCCAAAAACCCATCCAAAGATATCTACCGGACTAAGAGAGAGTAAATTTGGTGTAGATGTAAAAGAAGCCCTCAATGCCTATAAAAAAGCATCAGAATTAAAATACATAAATCCTAAAGGTGTACACATGCATATTGGATCGCAAATAACTGATATAGAACCTTTTAGAGAATCTACTTCCAAACTAATGTCCTTATGCAAAGATTTGAAAGAAAAATTGGATTTGACAATAGAATTTGTCAATTTGGGTGGAGGATTAGGAATTCAATACGAAAAAGAGCAAGTCGTACTTTCTGTAGACGAATATGCGAAAGTCGTTTGCAAGATTGTAAAAGGAGAATCAGAAGAAGATATAGGTATAGATCCAACGCTGATCTTGGAACCTGGAAGATTCATCGTAGGATCGAGTGGAACATTACTAACAAAGGCAGGTACGATAAAGAATAACCCCTCAATTGGAAAGATAGTTGCATTAGACGCTGGTATGAATTTATTGATGAGACCTGCTCTGTATGATTCTTATCATAGAATCTCTGTAGTTGGAAAATCAAACGAAAAAGTTAAAACAACTGTAGTTGGCCCCTTATGCGAATCAGGAGACTTATTTGCAAGAGAAAGAGAACTTCCTGATATAAACACAGGGGATTTAATTGTAATACACGACGCCGGTGCGTACGGCTTTTCTATGAGTAGTCAATATAACGCGGTACCAAAATGCGCAGAAATTCTCGTTTTTAATGAAAATGCGGATTTGATTAGGAAAAGAGAAACGCTTAGCGATTTAATTAAGAATCAAACAGTGCCGGATAGACTTTTGTAGTCAGTGCTTTCTTTTTCTTTCGGTTAACTTACTGATCAAATCGGGTTTGTGAATTTCCTCTACTCTTAAGTATTTTTTACCCACATTGAAGAGTTCTCTTCCGTGTTCGTTTCTTATCATCACCGTCGACCAGCCATCATTTGATCCTACCGAGCCAATTGAAACATCTGCGAACTCCGCGCTGAAGTCAGGGCATACCTTACACCCCTCCCTAAGATAGTGATTTGCTCTAGAAAGGGGGATATTTATGTTCTCGCCGTTATAAGTTACGATGAAGTTCTTTCCCTTTATGTTACATTTGATTACGTTATTTAGGTCTATTCCGTAGAATCTTTCTACTAACAGTTTAATTAAGTCGTCGTAGAAGTTATCCATGCAGAATAATCCAATGCTGTACTTGACCACGTCTGCCATCTTTCCAGCATATTGAGAATTGTACTGCATCTTTCTAATTCCCCTTACTTGACAGGGAGTACCTACGAAAGCAAGGCTTTCAAATCTTCCTTCCACTGCATCTCTGAGTAAAGAATTTACTGGACTCAGTGTATATTTGGTACCAGCACCAGATAAAGCCTCTTCGTAACTAGAAGCGATAATAGGAACCGCTAACCAAGGTTGTCTTGAAGATGCTCCCGTAACTATTGCGCCATCTATCAAATCAGTCTCGAAAGCACCTTTAAGTAAAGAAGTCACGGCTCCACCATCTTGCATCCTTTTCCTTATATCTTCATCTATACTTGTGACGCTGTACATGCTTTCATAAACGCCTAATAGATCATCTTCTCTTTTTTTACCAAAAATTAACTCTTCAATCTCTTCTGTAGGAAAAGAAGTCCTAGGACAAACGTAAAAACAGGCCCCGCACTCAATACAGGTACCAACATGATAGGGAAATCCAAGATGGTTTAGGCGTATAGAACCTGTTGGGCATACGGTTACACACGAGCCACAACAGCAACAGGTTTTAGGAAAGATTACCTGTTTATGCAAATCATCGAATATTGTCTCTCCCTTATCCAAGGTGATGCCTCCTATATCGAAGGATAAATGTGAATCAAATATATATTTTCCGCTCATGGTGTTTAGAACAAAGAAGAGATGGGTTTTTTATTAGACATAAAACCTATTTATATACTGTAATCAAAAAATATTGTAAGTTGAACTGGCATGGTTGATGTTATGGAAGCAGTATTGGCTTTGGCAGACGGTACAGTTGTAAAAGGAGAGGGATTTGGCATCGAAAAAGAAGTTGCAGCCGAGTTAGTTTTTAACACCTCAATGACGGGCTACGAAGAGGCTCTCACTGATCCCTCTTACAAGGGGCAGGTGTTGCTCTGGACATACCCTCTGTGTGGAAACTATGGAGTAAGAGACGCCTTATTTGAGTCTGATAAAATACAAGTCGAGGGTTTTGCGGTTAGAGAAGTTTGCAGGCAGCCTTCTCACCATAAAAGTAAAAAAAATTTACCTACCTTCTTAGAAGAATACGAGATTCCTGGAATAGAAGGAATTGATACGAGAGCCCTGACAAAAAAGATTAGAGAATATGGTGAGATGAATTGTTCGCTGATCGTTTCTTCTAAAAAAATAGACGAAAATTACGCGTTTGAATTAGCAAAAAAGCATGCAGACATATCTGATATCAATCTTCTGCCAAAAGTTGGTGTAAAAAAATCAAAACAGTACGATGTTAATGGTAATCTACATGTAGTTGCCATAGATTGTGGAATAAAACTGAGTATACTCCGTTCTCTTTTACAAAGAAATATAAACGTGACATTGGTCCCTTCACACTCTACCTCAACGGAGATACTCGAGTTAGATCCAGACGGTCTTTTGATATCAAATGGGCCAGGAGATCCCATTCATGCAAAGGAAGCAGTAAACGTTGTCAGAGAGTTAAAAGGTAAGATGCCGATGATGAACATTTGCCTGGGTCATCAAATAACAGGAATGGCTTTTGGCGGTAAAACATACAAACTTAAGTATGGTCATAGGGGTTCAAATCAGCCAGTAAAAGACCTAAGGAATGGAAAAGTATATATTACATCACAGAACCATGGTTTTGCTGTAGATGCCTCTTCTCTCAAAGAAGGATTGAAAGTAAGTCAGATAAACCTAAATGATAAAACCGTGGAAGGCCTAGTACACGAGGAGTACTCCATTATGACCGCTCAGTACCATCCTGAGGCAAACCCTGGACCCTTAGATACTAGATTCCTCTTCGATGAGTTTGTGGAGATGATGAAGTGAAAGAAGAGAAAGAAAAATCTAGTACTCGAAAGATTATAGGAGAAGATTTAAAAGATTCAGAAGAAAAAGAAAAGAGTGAACTACAATCCAAGATAGAAAACATAGTAGGAAAAGGTATAGACTTCTTATCCGTAGATCCTGAAGAATTTAAAGGGAAAAAGAGAAAAGACAAGAAATGATAGAGGAAATCATCTGCCGTAGGGATTATCATAGCTTAAAACCAAAAAATCGAATCTATCTTAGATTTAAA
>CAYFZR010000015.1:0-18446 GCA_964347835.1 uncultured archaeon | reverse complement strand
TATTCTATAACGAGCGGTTACGCAAGAGACAGCGTAACCTGGGTTAGGGCGATGTGCAGGGTATGTCATGACCAGGTTGATAACCAAACAGATCCTCATAACCCGGGGGACAGTTGTATTACATGTCATGCTGGAACTGGAATATCCGACGGAAGACCTGCCTATCATGCCATCGAGATATCCAGGGGAGGAGGAACTAACTGCTCTTACTGTCATACCGTTTATGGAGACAGTCAAACAGGCTCAGGAAGTAGTTTAATCGATGAGACGATATTTGGAGCGAGCATACATAGGGATATAAACTCTACATTAGCATGGGATTCGACGAACTTTTCCGCAATGAATTATCGCTGCTGGGAGTGTCATTTAGATCCTTGGGCGATGTCTGATCCAGATACGATAAGGAACTGTACATCCTGTCATGTTAATTCAACGTATACAAAGGCTATACAGATATACGAGCATTATATAGAAGGAGAAGATATAATTGCGAATTTATCATGCGTAAGCTGTCACAATAACTCTTTAACGAATGTTACCGGGGGAGCATCAGTAAACATAGGAGACGGCGTGGGAGATCCCAAGGATAATTTAATCTGGGTCTCTCACTTCGGTAATGGAACCGCTAACGGGCAGCCCGTAGGTTTACCGGATACGGTGAACTGCACGAATTGTCATTTGAACAACACTTACGAGATCTACTTCGGCGCAGATAACAGAACGATAGATAGACATTTAAACGAGACGAACTGCTGGAGATGTCATTCTAATTCTACAGTAGAAGGATGGCTTGACGCAGGCGGTTTGGGTAATCTTAGAAGTTATGGACTTACGTTCCACGACCAATCTTTGAACATAACGCCTCTAACTCCTCCTGTAGATTGTACGGCTTGTCATTCTAATACAACTTATGGATTTGATATAACGACTGCTCCTCAAATTGAGAAGCATAATGCTACGAATTGTTATTACTGTCACAACGAGACGGGTTATTATGTAAACCTGCATAATCTTACCGTTCCGAGGCATAACGATACCTTAAACGTATCTTACTGCGGAGACAAATGTCACTTCACAGTAGAACCTACGGTACCTAATTCACATGCAAACGCTACATACAACTGTACAAACTGTCACTTCGAACTGTATAACGGAACTGCACCCTACAGAATTATACACAACGTAACAAAAGAAATAAATTGTGCTTCCTGCCACGAACAAACCAAAAACAACCTGAACTTTACGTCTCATGCGGATAACGCAACGTTCTTCAATCTGACCACTCCGACTTATACCAGAATAAATTGTATGAGATGTCACGATGAAGTACACATGGTTAACGTTACCAAACCATACTGGTGCGGAGGCTGTCATAATACTACTGCTGCGAGTTATTATGGTCTAGAGCCTTTAGTCGTGCATGCAGAGAATACAAGCGTATTCGACAGAAACTGTACCATATGTCATCTAGAAATACACAGAAACGAGACTGACATGCTTTCTAACGTAGTAAATTGTACAGACTGTCATGTAAATAGTGTTAGAAGCGATAGAGGTCCGCAGGTAAATTGGACGCTTTTCAATAGATCTGTGCATTATAATAGCACTAATCCAGAGTTCCAGGATCTGTTCTGTACGAATTGTCATAATAACAAGAAGATAAACGCAAGCATCCACCGGGAAAACGTGACAAAGCCTCTATGCGGGGCATGTCACGAAGGTCCGCACAACGTTACCTACACAAGCTTTGAGGAGACTTACAACATGACAGAGCCTCAAAGAAAAGACAGCTGGCTTAATTGGTGGTAATATGAGAAGACCAAGTTTAGCGCCGATACTGATCATAATTGCGGCTTCAATAATAGTTATGCTATTAGCCCCGGGTATAATAACCCACTACGCCGGTTCTCATACTATACATCCCACCAACATAACCTGCGGAAAGTGTCATTCTTCTCAGTATGATGAAGTTATTTTAAGTCCTCACAATGATCCTGAGTCAGCATCTCCGTGTATATGCCACGGGTATAATCCTTCTACGAACATATCTCTGAAATACTGGAGCAAAAACCACAACCTATCCGCTGGAGCAAACTGTTTGGATTGCCATGCAACTAATGTAATAGATTATCCTGACCAAGAGTGCCATTACATAACAGATAATGAAACTTACCTGTACGGAAGAGCGAAAAACGTTACCTAGATTCTTAAAAGAGAAAAGAGGTCAATATGCCAATTAATGCTCCAAATATTACAAATAATATGATTTTTGGGCTTCTTTCTTCATGAGTCTGTGGCAAAAGATCTGAAGCGCCCAAATACAAAAAAGTTCCTGCTATGAAAGCTATCATCATGTCTAACAGGTCTTTGGTTATTTCTTTAAATAATATATTGCTAAATATAGCCCCAACAGGAGTCATTAATGAAAATATAAATACAAACCATATTATTTCATTTTTTGAATATTTACCGGTCAACATAATTGAAGATAGAGAGAATCCGGTGGGTAATTTATGCATAAGTATGGCAAACCCGACCATAATTCCGAGGGGTTCTGATAGGATAAACGAAGTTCCCATACCTATTCCATCGAATAGACTGTGGGAGGATAAGCCCAAAAACGCTAATTTTCCAATCTCATGTATCTCGCATCCTGTTTCAGGACAACTATGCACCATCATGAAACGTTCCAGTAAATAAAGGAAAAAAAATCCAAATAGAACGATAAAAAATACATTTTTCGAGGCAACTTCAGGCACCATATGTAATAAAGCGACTGAAATCATCAATCCTGCGGCAAAACCAATAAAACCCCTTAAAGTGTCTTCACTCCAGTTTTTCTTTGTTAAAGGTATGTATCCGCCGATTGAGCCAGATATAAAGGCTATAGAAGAAAGTATTATAACAGACAGCAGTGCCATATAATCTCCAGTTGGTTCTGTTAAGTTGTTATTAATTATAAATTTATCAGGACATTGACGTAATTGACAAAAAAATAAATATTCTAAAAAATAGGAAGTTCTTTCTAGTGACAAAATAATGGATGCAATAATTGTGGCGTTAATCATAGTCGGTATAGGACTCTATTTTGCTAGGCAACATTGGATTGGAGCAGTTGTAATAATAGTTGGTGCGTATATGCTTTATATAGCAAAAGGAAGTAATTTGGAAGTTTATTTGTTTCATTTAAAAGATATTCTTGCTCTAGCAATTACCTCTGGTGTTTTTCTTTGGAGACAAGAGAAAAGCATAGAGAAACTTAGTGACTTATCTGAGAATATTGTTAAAATGGATACACGATTAGATACAAAATTAGATATGGTTATAAAAAACTTAAAAAAGGAATAAAATATGGCGGTGGGAACGGGATTTGAACCCGTGCGCCGCAAGGGCACTATCACTGACAAAAATTCTAATGTATGAGAGATCACTATGACTTTTTCTAAATAACCTATAAGTTCCTGTTCGTTACAAATTCCAAAAGTTCAATAAGTTTTTTCTTTGCCGGAGAATCTTCAAAGAAATTAAGATCTTTCATGGCAAAGTCCTTATAACGATTTTGCAGCGAAACTATCTCTTCTTTTACATTATATTTTTCTATCAGTTCGTGAACCTTTTCTATTTCATTCCTTTCTATATCTTTTTTACCCCAAAGGCTCTGAAGAAAAGTTTTTTCTTTATTATTTAAAAGCAAAAAGAGTTTTATTATTACTATATTCATGTCTCCTTCCTTTAGATCGTTAAAGACAGGTTTTCCAATCTTATCTGGAGTACCATATACATCTAAAACATCGTCACTTATTTGCCATGCGTAGCCTATGGACTTGCCGTATCCATAGAGAGCCTCGATCTCTCTTTTTCTTCCACCACCCACTATTGCACCGGCTTTGGCAGCAACAGATATAAGCGGACACGTCTTTAACTCTACAATCTCAAAATATCTTTCTATAGAAAATTTTTCTAATGCTAATGGCTCTAATTCAAAAGATGCTCCCAAGGCAGTCTTATTAACACTTTCAACGAAGCATTCTATCAACTCATACAATTGAGTCTTTGAAATTGTATCATCTTTATAAAATTTTAAGAGTCCATAAGTATCGTTTAACAATATACCAGATGCTAAGGTTGCTATCCTTTTGTCCCATCTTTTATGAACAGTAAGATCTCCCCTTCTCTTATCTGCTTCATCAAACATATCATCTATTATCAATGAAGATGTATGAATCAATTCGTATGCAAGAGATACCGGAATAGCCTTTCTTCTCTCCCCATTTACTGCCTCGCATGCTAATAACGTTAAAATTGGTCTAAATCTTTTTCCGGATTTCGTTATTGCATATCTAACAGCTAATTCTAAGGGACAATTGTCCAAACTGGAGTAGAGTTCGAATAGTTTATTGTTAATAAGAGAGTAATACTCGTGATACCATTCTGGAAGTAATTTGCTCTCCATTTATTCGTTCCCTTTATTCCAAAATTTTTTAATACCATATATACATTTCCATAGAACATGCCACTGCTGTCTCATCAAAAAAGGGCGAAAATATTTTTTGATTGTCTATCAAGATTCTATGATTACGTAAATCCAAGAATATACACAAAAGAGATGAAAGAACTACTATTAAATGAAATAGAAGGCGATTTTGTCCTAGATGTTGGAGTTGGAACGGGTTACACCACCAAGGAAATGCCTAACTCGATAGGAATCGATCTATCGTACGAAATGATCAAGAGAGGAAAAAAGTATTACAAAGGATCATTAATTGTAGGAGACGCTCTTAATCCGCCTTTTAAATCACAATCTTTTGATACAATAATTAGTGCTGGATCTTTTTACTACTTAAACTCTCCAGTTAAGGCGTTAAAAATATTTTACGATTTGTTAAGGGAAAAAGGAGTGTTTCTGTGCATCGTTCCCAATACAAGAATACTTAGTCCCTTCATACATACCTTCAAAGAAAAGGATCTTGAAAACCTTTACAATAAGAGTTCATTTAGGCAAGAAAAACTCTTAAAGGTTTGTTTTGGAGGAATCGCATATTTCTCAAAGGCAAGAAAAATGTGATGTCTTAGTTGTAGGGCTCGGTCCAGCCGGCGCCTTTACTCTTAGAGAAGCATCTAAACACTTAGATGTAGTAGGCATAGACTATAAGGAAAGAATAGATTATCCTGTAAAGTGCGGAGAGTTGTTACCTAAAATAAATGAACTAAAGAATCTTTTGCCTGATGTGGATAAAAAAGTCATTGAATACCTCTTTAATGTGCCAAAAAAGTTTATTTCCAACGAAATAAACAAGATCAAATTTATTTCGCCGAAAAATAAATCAAAGGAGCTAAAATTTGAAGGTATCGTATTAAATCGGAATGAATGGATAGAAGATATCGTAAAACAAGGAGAGAAAAATGGAGCCAGTGTATTGTTGAATACGAAGGCAATAGGAATGAAAGAGAATGTTGTAAAGGTTAAAAAAGAAGATGAAGCCTTTAACATAGAAGCGAAGATTATAATTGGCGCAGATGGTGTTTACTCTAAGGTAGCGAAGTGGAGTAATCTATACGTAAAAAACGATTCTCTATGCAAGGTAAAACAATATCTCTTGGAAGGTGTCGATACAGATGCTGTAGATATGTTTTTTGGGAGAAGGTTTGCTCCAGGGACTTATGCATACATAATACCCAAAGGAAATTCCCTCGCAAATGTTGGTACAGGAGTAAGGAATTCTTTTATGCAAAAAGGAGATACTCTATCCAAAATTTTAGATAGATTTGTAAAAAATAATCCTTTACTAAAAAGTGCCAAGATAAAAAAAAGCATCGGAGCGATATTACCGGTCGGGGGACCTCTGCCTAAAACGTACGGCGAGAATTTATTGCTTGTAGGCGATGCTGCAAGACAGGTAATATCAATAGTAGGGGCAGGAATCCCACCCAGCGCAATAGCAGGAAATATTGCCGGGGAGATTTCGGCAAAACACATGTTAGAGGATGTCCCTCTATCCGTATATGAAGACCTGTGGAAAGCCAACCTATCTAAAGTTTTTGACAGATCTATGTTCCTAAGAAAATTTTGGGATAAACTTGCCGTAGACGATGACCTCATAGAAAGTTTTATGGGAAGAATGAGTAAATACGATGGAGAATCCATCCTCAGGGTTAAGTCGCCCTTGAGGATAAGGATTATAAACGAGTTATTCCCCCTTATCAAAAATCTCGTCTGATTTGGAGTAAAATAAAAATGACAGATTTAATTTTATTACACCCGCCAAGTGTATACGACTTCAGGGAGATTTGCATATTCTACGGTCCAGTTAGCGACTTGATCCCCTCTACTTCCATTTTTGAAATGTATCCCATCGGTTTTATCAGTATCGCTGAGTATCTGGAAAGACACGGGTACAAAGTTAAAATAATAAATATTGCGGCAAAAATGCTAAAAGATAATAAATTTAATGTTGAAAAACTCATAAAAGGCTTAGATTCTCAAGTATTCGGTATTGATCTACACTGGCTACCCCATGCCCAAGGAAGTTTAGAGGTTGCAAAGATTATAAAAAAGTATCATCCAAATTCAAAGATAGTAATGGGAGGGCAATCTTCCTCATACTTTCACACGGAAATTCTTGACTATACAGTTGATTATGTCATAAGGGGAGACTCTACAGAAAAGCCATTTCTAATGCTTTTAGATTGTATCGAGAAGAATGAGAAGCCTGAAAACGTGTCAAATCTATCATGGAAAGATGACGGGAAGATAAAAGTAAATCCAATCTCCCACGTACCAGAAAACTTAGATGATCTTATGCTAAATCCGGAACCTTTGATAAGGTCGGTGATAAGAGACAGAGATATGGATGGATACATACCCTTCAAAGATTGGACAGACTATCCCCTTACAGCGGTTTTTACATGTAGAGGGTGCATAAATAATTGCGTTACTTGTGGAGGATCTCATTACTTCTACAACAATACTTGTATGAGAAACAAGATAGCCTTTAGGAGTCCTCAAAGGATAGCTGAGGACATGGCAATTATTCAGGATTACATCAGAGGGCCTATATTCGTAGTCGGGGATCTTTTTCAAGGGGGAAATAAATATGCTGAAAACGTATTAGATTCAATAAAAAAAGAAGATATAGAAAACCCAGTAGTAATAGAATTTTTTAAACCTCCATCTAATTCATTTTTAGAGAAGATTTCTCGTGCATTAAAAGAATTTTATTTGCAGATATCCCCAGAGAGTCATGATTACAATATTAGAAGAACTCAGGGGAGAAACTACAAAAATAAAGATCTTGAAAAATCGATAAAGAAGGCAGTAGAACTTGACTGTAATAGAATAGATGTATTTTTCATGATAGGTGTTCCAGAACAGACAATCGATTCTGTTTATGATACGGTTGAATACTGTGGACATCTGATAGAATTAGATGGTAATGGAAGAGTTAGACCATTTATATCTCCTTTAGCACCTTTTTTAGATCCCGGAAGTCTAGCGTATGAAAATCCAGAAAAATTTGGATTCAAATTATTCTTAAAATCATTGGAAGAACATCGAAAGGCTTTACTGAATCCTAGTTGGCAGCATACACTAAATTACGAGACGAAATGGCTCAAAAAGAGAGATATAGTTGAAAGCACATATGAGAGTGCATTTAGGTTAAACAGGATTAAGAAAGAAAAAAATGTTCTTGATCCAGAAGAAACCCATGAAATTGAAAATCGGATATCACTGGCGAGAAATATCGTTTACGAATTAGATAACGTGTTTAAAATTGGTGATAACAAAAGGAGAGAGAAAAAACTATTTGAGTTAAAAAGTAAGTTAGAAGAGGCTAATAAGGCAACTTTATGCCCTGAAACGGAGTTAAGATTCTCGAACAAGACAAAAATTAAGAGAATAAAAGCACTGTGGTCAATAGTAAGGAAGTTTAGGTAACCTTGCTTTTCCTAGCCTTCAAGTAAACTGGAAGCAACGTTAAGAGAGTGCCTGCGCTTATGAGAAATAATGCAATCGAAAATTCTCTTCTAGTTATAAACTCAATCCCGACTGTGACTATCAAGAGACCAAAGAGTTTCGTCATCAGGTCTAATGTATAAAAGGTTTTACCTTCCAAGTACCATTCCTCTTTTTATATACCCATGGACTGGGAAACCAATTCTGATACATCTCTCACCTTAATCTGTGCATTAGTCTTTTTTGCGCCATCTGAAAGGTTCAGTCTGCAAAACGGACAGCAACTTGCGATTAACTGAGCACCGGTAGATAAAGCCTCGTTAACTCTAATTTCTGCAAGATTAACTGCATTATCAGTGTATTGTGCCCTAAATCCTCCTCCTGCGCCACAGCATCTTGCTAGTTCCTTAGTATTTTCCATTTCAACCAGTTCTAAACCTGGTATTGAACTTAATATCTTCCTGGGCTCATCATATATGCCCACGTGTCTGCCTATATGGCAAGGATCATGATATGTAACTTTCATATCCATGGCGTTTTTCAAATCGATTCTACCTCCGTTTAAGAGTTCATAGATGTATTGGGAGGCATGCTTAACCTCGACGTTAAAATCCAGTCCTAATGCATCAGACCACTTGGGGTAGTCTACATGAAGTGTCCGATAACAGCCAGAACAAGTCGCTACAACAGTTTCAGTACCTCTATTTTTAAATTCCTCTATGTTGTGGGCTATCAAGTCGTATCCAATATCAAGTTGACCTGTTCTCAAGAAGGGCGATCCACAACACCACTCGCTTGGACCTAGAAAATCAAAATCTACGCCAGCGGCATTCAATATTTTTACACTGCTTTTTGCAAGATCAAACATCCTGTAGGCGGCTGTACATCCTGCAAAGTACAAAATTGGTGAATTTTCCTTTATTTTTATATTTTCAGGTATCCAAGCCCCTCTTTCAGAGGGTTCTTCGTTGTATGGATTGTGTTTTGCCTGTGTAGCCTTTTTTATTCTAAGATGATTTTCCATAGGTCCTAATTCGAGACGTACCAATTCTGAGCGAATCTCCTCCCATAGTTCTACGGTTGGTATGTTAACCTGACAAACTTCGTGGCAGTATCCGCATGTTGTGCACTGGAATATCTTCTCAGTCATATTTTCGTCAAATCTGGCTCTGTTTTTTAGTACATTTTTAAGGAAAAACAATTTTCCTCTAGGTGTAGAAGATTCCCATTTGTCCAAATCATACATGCAGCAAACAGGAATACAATATCCGCACTGAGCGCAACTAAATGTTTCCCAAGACATTTCATCAGTTAACTTAACTCTCCAATCTACCATAAAAATCCTCCTAATGGCCCTCGGGCCTTTTATATTTGAATATTTTGCTTCCGATACTCATAAAAGGTTTTGATAATTTAATTGCAAGAGAAACAGGCATTATGGGGAATACTTTTATCTTTGGTGAAAATATCTTTCCGGGATTCATAATGTCATTGGGATCTACTTCTCTCTTGAACTTACTTATTTTCTCCAATCTTTCTTTTCCAAAGAAACTCTCAGATTCGCCTGAAAACCATATCCCGGTAGAATATATTCTCCCACCAAATTTCTTTGCTATATCGATGGGCTTGAAGGCATTACTCCAACCAAAGGTAAATCCTAGGAAGGTGCGTTCATCGCCCAGGAAAAATACTAAAATAGCGGCTTCACTCTCACTGACCACCTGCCCTTCCGCGCCTATATACATACCTTCTGTCTCTTTTTCAATCGCTTCCAGCACGTCACTGAGTCTTTCTAACGGTGCGAGTGCCTCACTGGGTATTACGCTTGGACCGAGTCTTTTTAGGCGCATGGGGTAAAATCTCTCCTCCCATTCTTCTTGTGAGACTTCACCACTTACTATTTCTCCAGCGCTAGCATATATTATGTCTACAAGTTTCTCCTTAACCTTATTGTAGTCGGACTCATAGTACGCGAGCATTGCATAGTACTTGTCTTCTGGTAGAACTTTGTGTCCTGTAGCCTCTTGCTTAAGTTTGGTAAATCCAGGAGTGCCAAATGCTATTGTATATGGTTTTGCTTCCTTCACAACTTCACTTATTGCCCTGCCCAAGGTAGAGGCGTTTTTGAATAGCACTGTTACAGGAATGATTTCCTCAATGTCCTTTATTTCTATCTTCAACTTTGTTATGAAACCGGTTATGCCTTCACAATCGCAGACAACATCTAAATCTTCGTCCTTAAATGTCATAACTTTACCATTCGGAGTAACTACCTCAGCCTCCCTAACCACACCACACGCGCCACCATGGGTTAGGCTACCTATTCCTGTGCCTCCCTGCGCGATCCAACCGGCTACGGTAGCTGAAGGTGCGCTTGATGGGTAGTGCTTTAGTTGCAACCCTTGTTTGTTTAATTCTTTCTCAAGAGTCCACCAGATTACACCAGGCTCTACCGTAGTTGTTTTTTCATCTTTGTTTATCTCAATGATTTTACTCATTCTCGAAAGATCTACTACAATTCCTCCATATACTGGTAGCGCGCCCCCGTATCCACCAGAGGCTGATCCTCTCGGTATCAAAGGCATTCTGAATTCATTCGCTAAATTTGCAAGCTTTATAAGTTCTTCATTATTTTCGGGAAGGACAACTGCGTCCGGAAGGGTTGTCATCATAAATATTGAGACCAAATCCGGAAGCATACCCACATCATGGGAGTAGAGAAGTCTTTCGTCTTCATCAAATCTTACTCTATCTCCAAATATTTCCTTTAACCTATATTTTAATTCAATATCCATATTATCACCTTAATGGTGTACTACTGCAAATATGCTCAGGGCGACCATGGCTATTATTGTTATAACACCAACTATCGTCCAGAAAGGTCTGTCCCAAGGGTAATATGCCTCTTTTCTATCTATAAATGGCAATATAAATAGCAATAAAACAAAAATCGAAGGTCCTATGATTCCACCTATTAGCTTTGCAGGTATAGGACCTATTGGCCAAGTCCATGATTTAAGAAAGCCAAACACTGGGAAAAAATACCAGTCTGGATAGTTTGTTGGTGGCATCTTAAACGGATCAAACGGAGGGTGCACTGGCAACTGTAGAAATGCTGCCAAAAAACATAGGGCAGCGAATACCAAAAACATAACTGCTGGATACCTAAAGACCTCGTCTCTGAAAAGCATAAAATGTTTTTCTTCTTTTTTTTCTAATTTCTCCTTTACTTCTTCTATTTTCATTTTTATTCCTCAAAGTGGTTCTTTAATACCTTGGTTTCTTACCAATATGAAGTGTATGCCGCATAAACCAATCAAGACAATGGGCAAGACTAGGATATGTAAGGTATAAAATCTTGCTAAAGTTCCTCCGCCAATTTCTGCTCCTCCTAGGAGCAACTTCTGAAATATAGGGCCGATCACGGGTACCGAAGCAACAAGTTGTAGTCCTATGGTGCTTGCCCAGTAGGAAACTTGGTCCCAAGGAAGCATATATCCTGAGAACCCTAGTCCCAAAGTGCAGAATAGTAGGAATAATCCTATTATCCAATTCAGTTCCCTAGGCTTTTGATAGGCTCCAACAAGGTATACCCTGAACATATGCAGGTATACCGCTGCGACCATTAGGTGCGCAGACCAGTGATGTAAACTCCGCATGAAACTACCAAGATACACCTCTGTTGAAATGAATTTTACGCTCTCATACGCCATCTCAGCAGAGGGAATATAATAAAAAGCAAGGAACACACCTGTGAAACAATCTATTAAAAAGGCAAAGAAAGCAATTCCTCCCAAACAATAGGCAGGATTCATCGCCTGCTTTGGTACAGGTCTTTCAAGTATACTGTCTATCATTTCAAATACATCGACTGCTCCTGTCCTTTCGTTTATCCAGTGCAATATCCTTTCCTCTAACTTAATCAACGGCATTTTAATCCACTGAAACTTCCTCTATCGGCATGAATTTTTTTCTTATCAAAGCGAAGATCATAGCAAGCGTAAGACTGCATATTCCGATTAAGAAGCCAATTACATCGGTTTTTTCACCTAAAAGAGCCTTAATAAGATTCCCTCCGAGTTTTTCAGGCCCAAATAAGATCATACCAAGGATGAGAAGAGAGATTAGAGCTATAAATCCTGCAAGTATGGTTATCGCACCTACGAATGCAATGGACAAATCTGCACTCTCCATCCAATCACCTATAACTTAAATACTAATATTATCAATAGCACCACGAAAAGCGTTACAAAGGCTATTACACCCATGTCCCACTGATTCAGTTTTACGCCAATATTTGGTTCTTCAGGCTCTTCAACAGGAGGTTCTTCCTGAGGATGATAGCCAACGAATGTTCGATGTTGTGCATAATACATGCCTAGATCATTCAAGGCTGGAGGACTTACATCATGGCAGAAGACGCAATCTCTGCCAGTTTCATCTGCGTACTCAGGCTTGGCCTGAGAGATACTCACTAATGAAAGAATGAAAATGGTTATAACTAGCATCCTCCTCATGAAGCCACCTTTGATAAACTTTCAAAAGAGACTACATATATATACGTTTCGACTTTGGGTTCTGTTAATTTATTCGTAATGATGAAAAATAAATTAGAAAGTAGAAAAACAGATTGTATCTTCCTAAACAAGAGAACTGAAAATTTTTACTATTTTCTATCTAAATTAAATGGTAAATAAATTTTAAAAGATAAGATAAAAGAGATTAATTAACCCGGCATTCTATCGAGAGTACTTCTATATATCCGATAAAAGATCATTCGCTAACAATAGTTTTTAGAAGATCCCACAATCTCAAAAAGCCTTTAAAATTATCTTTTTCATCCAATACAAAGAGAAAATCTGCTTTTTGGTTAAACAACGCAGTCATAGCGTCTGGAAGTAATGTTCCTCCCGGAACGCTCGGCACCAAGGGCATTAAAATTTTGTCCACGACCTCATATTTCTCAGGAAACTTTTCAAGTACCTCTTCAATTCTAACAACACCCATAATCTTGCCATTTTTCACTACCGGTAATACATGCGCCTTAATTTTAATAAACAAGTTGATAGCATATTCTATCGAATCGGTTGGCTTTAATACCGCCACTTCTTTTTCAATTATTTCTTCTACCTTGATTGTAGGGATGCTGGATATCCAATCAATGTCTATTAGTAATGCGTTCTCTGTATCGTCTCTTCCAATAACAGTGCCATGGATCCTCATTTTATTGGCGGGAGTAGGTCCAATAATTATTCTTTCGCCTATATGAATGGGTTTTATATCTCCTATGAGGTACACTTCAGCTTTGCACTCCTCTGGATGTGGAACACCTGTAAGGTCTATCTCCGTAACGGTAATATCCGCAAAGGGTATCCCTTCAACAGATATTGGGACTGGTACCTCTTTTTCAATCAGACAAATATTTAATGCATCATATGCCCTGCTTGTAGGTCTATATCCTCCTTTAGGTCCGGGAACGCCTTCTACTAGCCCCAATGCCCTTAATGATTGCATCTGATTTCTTATGGTCCCGGGATTTTTGTCCGTCAAACCAGCGATGTCTTTTCCCTTTACCGATGTGCTTTTTTTCCTGCGGTAAAGGTCTATTAACGCTAAGAGAATCTCTCTCTGTACAGAGGTTAACTCTACTGACAAATTTTTTACCCTCCGTTGAAAAATAGTTACTAACAATAATGATTATTTATTATAGATATGCTTTATGGTTGAGTATTTAACTGAGAATAGATAATCATTATACATGTTCCGATCCTTACCAAACGTGATAACCGCGGATGAAATGGTGGATAAAGCATTTAGAAGGGCATCTAAGGTTACGGTTTCGAAGAAAAGAACGATCAAGTTGACCAAAAAAACGAAAGAAATACAAAAAATAAAAATATCGGCCCAGATATTAGAGGATAGCCTTTCTTACATCGTAAATTCTTATCCAAATATCGATGAACTCCCAATTTTTTATTTAGAACTTTTAGACGTGTTAGTCGACAAGAATAAACTGAAGAAATCTTTGGGTGCTTTAAACTGGGCTAAAAATACGATAGCCTCGATTAAAAAGGAGTCTCTTAGCGAGATAAGGAGAGAAAAGGATCCTGTAATGGTAAAGAGAAGCGCTTTTGGTAGGTATTCTTCCGTTATGAAACAGATTTCTGATGATTTAGATTTTCTACTTGAAAGTACAAGAAAACTAAGGAAAATTCCCCAGATAGATTCTTCCATCCCAACGGTCGTAGTTGCCGGTCCGCCGAATGTAGGAAAATCGACCCTCATTCGTGCAGTAAGTACTGCAAGACCTGAGATAAAGACTTATCCGTTTACGACAAAAGGTATAATGGTAGGACTCATTAAAAAAAATAATGAGCGAATTCAGATAATCGATACTCCTGGCCTGCTAGATAGATCCATGGAAAAGCGTAATAAAATTGAGATTCAAGCAATAATCGCACTGAAACATTTAGCAGATTTGATTATATTCATGATAGACCCCACTGAGATTTGCGGCTATATTTTAGAAGAACAGTTAAATCTTTTAGAGGAAATAATAAAAACATTCGATCTGAAGATTATAAAGGTAGCCAATAAATGCGATATTGTAGATGAAACAATAGCTGATTTCCTACCCATAAGCGCAAAGTATGGGACTAACATAGGATATTTGGTGGGGAAAATACTGGATAATATTTAAATTGTCATTTTTTATATCCATATTTTTCTTTTATTTTCTCTAGGAGGTCTAAAAGTTCTCGGTGAGCAGATTTATATTCAGTATCTGATATCTGACCCTTTAGATAGAGAGAATGTATTTGATCAGCATCCCTCTCAATTTCTTCCAAAAGTCTTGGCAGATGGTCTTTGAATATTTTTTCTTCATCCAAAGATATTTTCTGCATTTCAATTTCTAGGCCCCTGACTTTGAGTATAAGAACCATCTGGAAAATGATCAGCATTATCAACAAAATAAGCAGGTATGTATAAATATCATTCAAGACCTACACCATCCACTGCTATAGTGGAGAATTTATCCAACCCACCATCAACCTCGAATCTACAATCCAAAAATCTTTCGGTGATGTAAATATTTGTCCAAGCGTGTTTTGAAAGCCTGAAGGTACTTATTTTTGATTTTCCTTTGGCTAAAGCCATGTAAGGAATTACTTGGTCTGCAAGATAAGAATCCGTTCCTGACTTAGATTTTATCATATCAAATATTTTACTAGAGGCATCACTTCCAATTTTTTCTGCCGGAACACCTTTTTTACCTAAACAACTAGATCCTAAAAAAATTTCATTTGAATCGTTCCACAATACAATCCCGCTACCCGCTGAGATATTAGGATCTCTTGAACCATGGAATTCTCTTTCAACCTCGCATGGGATTCCGCGGTCTCTTAGAAATTTTTCTGCCGAGTCAGCCTGTCTATCAGAAACATGTTTTGGCAATTTTAAACAATGTGAGATGCCTTTAATCTTATTGAATTCGTGATCCAAGGCTTCAATTTTGTTCAATCTACTAAATGGTTCTATATGAGCGTTTACAATTCCTCCTCCTTTTGGATAGTGTCCTCTTCTTATTAATTTAATTTTACAACGAATACCCATCAATGATAGGGCACGAAGGGTGACGTTATTGAAATAATCTATCGGTGGTGACCATTGAACATCCGTTCCCCCTACAAGTTTAACATTTGAATCTTCCTCTGCAAAAGAAAGAACAGGCAACAATGCCTGCAAAATTAAGGTAATGCTACCGGCTGTCCCAACATCTATTACCATACTTCCTCCTTTTATCTTCTTAGGTTCAAAAATTATTTTTTGGGATCCTATTTTTAAGTCGGTTACTTTTGCATCACATATATTGGCAACAGACTTTATTGCATGCAAATGTTGGGGTGCTAAGCCCGGATTCGGACGTTTAGAGCGAATATTGTAAATTTTAAAAGATTTCTGGGTGACTCCTCCTAAGGCTAAGGCTGTTCTTAGGATCTGTCCTCCGCCCTCTCCAAAGGATCCGTCAATATCAATCATGTAAACATGTTTGAATGCAAGGGTATTTATTGGTTTAGATAAAGTTCCTTCATGTCCATAATAAACCTCATCGAGTATATGAGAGAAAAGAGTGATTACAATATAGAATTTCACTGTCCAAGCATAGTTGTGAAGAAAAAAGGAAGATTTTGTGCGTATATTGAGAAATTTTGGGATGAGATTTTTATTTATTGGATAAACCCAGATATAAAAGAGCATTTAGAGATAGAAAAATTGATATCGGATTTCGTAGAGAAAAAGCAAGGATTAAAGATAGTTCAAAAGGAGATGTTCAAATGAGAGAAAGAAGATTGCTACTTTTCTCCATTGCCTTACTATATCTTCTGGTATTTACTCTGTTCTTGATAGACATATTTGCTTTTTTTAAACTTAAAGATGTTTCAGTAAAGATTGAAAAACCAATAGAAATTGATTTGGAGATTCCCATTCAAGAGGAGATGGACGTAAGGATTAACGAGACTTTCTATATACAAACCACAGTACCGGTAAAAACAATGGCAGAGGTTCCATTTAATACTCCTTTTGGAAGTTATAAGGTTGTAATACCGATAGAAGCGAATATTCCTGTAGACGTTCCAGTAAAGATAGACACGGTAGTCCCTATTCCCATCGATGAGAAGTTTCATCTTGAGACTACTATCGTCTTTAACGAAAGTATTCCTGTTTCCATAATATAGTGGAGTTTTATGCCAAGGACCAGATTAATAGAAATATTAAGGAATAAAATTACACTGTGATGATATGCGAGTAGTTGGGATAGATTTAGCAGGGGTTGAAACAAGACCCAGTGGATTTTGTATTCTCGATACTAAAACGATCGAAGTCAAGGCTTTCTTGCTTTACGAGGATGATGAAATTGTAGAAGAAATTGAAAGAGTTAGGCCAAAAGTAGTAGCAATAGATGCACCATTATCTCTACCAAATGGGAGATGTTGTTTAAAAGATACCTGCTTGTGTCGCGGTAGAGGACATTTAAGAGAATGTGACAAAGCTCTGTTAAAAATGGGTATCAAGTTTTTTCCAGTCACTTTAGGACCAATGAGGAAGTTAACTGAAAGGGGTATCAAACTCAAACAGATCCTAGAGGATAAAGGCTATGATGTGATTGAAGTTTATCCTGGAGGCGCTCAAGATATCTTAGAAATACCAAGAAAAGGAAAAGGTTTGGATAAATTGGCTAAAGGTTTGGAAAGAATGGGAATAAAGGATTTGAACAATAATATGACTGATGACGAACTGGATGCTGTTACCTCTGCTTTGGTTGGAAAGTTTTTCGTCGAAGATAACTATATTGCTCTAGGCGATTCAAAAGAAGGTTTAATGATTATGCCTAAAAAAGAGATTAAGGTTTCTTGACGCCTAAGAGTTAGGCGTCATGTTTTCAAAACTCGTTTCGATAATTAGAGTTAAAAAAATAAATTGAGAGAGATGTTTTACCTCTCTAAGCCAGCATCTGGAACAACTGTAGAGATGCTGCTCGTGTTCCCTCTCTGTCGCTTCCTGCTACTACCAAAGCGTCTTTTCCGGTTCCCCATGGGTCGACTACTACTTGTACCGCTCCTTTTCCTGCCCCTGGAGATGTGGCGGTTATGGGTATGCTCAGTTGGTCTTCTATCTGATTTACTACGCTGTTTACTGCTGGACCTCCAACGCAGATAAGGTTGAATTGAGCCTTGTCCGTCGCAGTAACGTCTCTGTCTAGTTTTGTTATGGGCGAGGTTACGCCAACCTTCGATGCTACGTCGACTCCTTTGACTTCACCCTCATCTATCTCTGTTACCTCCATATCAACGTTGGCAATTGATTCTGAGGAAGGCAAGTCTATGGTGTTGCCCGGCACACCTAAGGTAACGTCTCTCTCTATGACCATCCTGGCCCACCATTCCCACTCTTCTTCGTCGTTGTCTAATGCACCGGCGTCATCATTCTCGTCATCATCATCTCTTACAATGGTAAAGTAACTGTTAAGCCAGTCTACCTCTGCGCCTTCATCTACGTCGTAGTCGTCCAAATTGTGTCTGAGAGATATCATCAAGATGTTGCTTGACTCCATATGCCACGGGAATAGTTCAGGACACCAAAAAGATAAGTTAAGGCGCACCCCGTCGGGGAAATTACCGGGCTCCACAATATCAAACTTGGCCGGATCCATGTAAACCCTGAAGTCGTCATCCAGTGGGAAGTCTTTTCCATTTTCCAAGGTCATGAGGTTCGTCACTATTCTTATCTTTGCCTGACAGGCCTCGGCACAGTCTCCTACGAAGAGATCTGTGGGCTCTACGTATATGTCTCCGTAGTCCATGCCCTCTCTTTCGTCACAGGGCCATTCCAATACGTCTTTATCTACCACTACACCGTCTCTAATTATCTCTATCTCTGCTGCTCCTGCTGTTCCGGCGTCTTCAGACACTCCTGCGAGTTTTACCACGTA
>CAYFZR010000014.1:0-49082 GCA_964347835.1 uncultured archaeon | reverse complement strand
TTCTAGAAAGTGGTGAAAGGGGAGAGTTAGTTTTCACCACTTTGACTAGAGAAACCATGCCCCTTTTGCGTTTCAGGTCGAGAGACATCTCGGTAATGGATGAGGAGGAGTGTGAATGCGGTCGCTATCATCCCCGGATGTTAAGGGTTCAGGGAAGAAGCGACGACATGCTAGTTATACGCGGTGTCAACGTCTTTCCTAGCCAGATAGAGCACGTAATAATGAAGATACCAGGGATAGGTGAGAATTACCATATAATAGTAGATAAAGACGTTCTTGATAGGCTTTTGGTGAAGGTAGAGGTTACAGAAAAAACCTTTAGTGATAAGCTGGATGATTTGATTAAATTTGAGAAAAAGGTAGAATCAGAACTAGAGGATGTATTAGGCGTTTCCACTAAGGTTGAGCTTGTGGAACCTGGTAGTATACCAAGATCTGAAGGAAAAGCCGTCAGAGTAGTCGATCTAAGGAAAGATAAATTATTTTGATACGGAGGTGTAAAAAGTTGGTTAAGCAGGTCTCGGTGTTTGTTGAAAATAAACCCGGAACCCTAGCCAAAACCAGTAAGGCTCTGGGAGATGAAAAGATAAACATAAGAGCGTTTTCGGTCGCTGAGGTAGGGGAGTTTGGAATCATCAGACTCATAGTAGATGATCCCGACAAGGCAAATTCTACACTGAGGGAAAAGGGCTATACATCTGCTATAACTAATGTTCTGGCAGTAGAAATGGGAGACGAACCCGGGAGCCTTGCAAAAGTGGCAGGAATACTCGGGGACAACCACATAAATATCGAATATGCTTACTCACTCCTTGAGAGACACGCGGATAAGGCAGTACTAATCGCAAGAGTAGACGATGCAGAGAAAGCCACCAATATTTTGATTGAATCTAAATACAGGCTCTTAAAACCGGAGGAAGTTTACTCACTCTGAGATATGTAAAATAAATATCATTAACCCATCCAATTTATACTAAAAAAATGTTCCTAAAGGGAGCAAAAATTTCCGTTTTAAAAGGAGATATTACAGAAGTAAATGTAGAAGCAATAGTAAACCCTGCCAACTCTTATGGAACTATGGGCGGCGGAGTAGCGTTGGCTATTAAAAAGAAGGGCGGTGAAGAAATAGAAAGATTAGCCATGGAAAAATCCCCTATAAGACTAGGATCCGCTGTATGTACTACTGCGGGGAAACTTAAGGCTAAATTTATAATTCATGCTCCTACGATGGAGGAGCCGAGTATGCCAACAACCTACGAGAGGGTGAAAAAGGCATTAAGCGCTTCTTTAAAGTGTGCACACAAAAACAATATCAAAACAATAGCAATACCAGGTATGGGAACAGGAGTTGGAGGATTAAACAAAAATAAAGCCGCAAAAATTATGATTGAAGAGATAGTTGATTTTTTGAAGGAAAATGAAGGAGCATTCAATGAAATAATCCTCGTAGGGTACGACGAAGAGTTATTCAAGGCATTTCAAAGGAATATGAAATATGAAGTTTCTAATTAAGATTTCTAACAGAAAAATTTAATATCGTCTATTATTATAAAAAATCCAAACTCTATATGATAGGTTAGTTAGCGATTAAAAAAAGAAGCTCTATAAGGACGGGGAGCGTTACTAACATGCAAGTTATGGTTGTTGACAAGGGCGGAAGAGGAAATGCTATCGCTCATACTTTTGCAAGAAGTCCTCAAGTATCCAAGGTTTATGTTGCACCAGGAAATGCGGGTAGTTCTCTACTAAAAAAGTGTGAGCAAATCCCTGTAGAATCAATTGATAAAATGGCAAATTTCGCAATTAAAAATAATGTAGATATAACCTTTGTAGGTCCTGAAGGCTATTTATCGGATGGTATCGTTGATGTATTTGAAGAAGCAGGTTTACCTATTGTTGGACCTACAAAAAAGGCTACTATTTTAGAGGGAAGCAAATGCTACACAAAAGATTTTTTAAACGAAATAGGTGTTCCAATTCCTCGATACAAGAACTTCGATGATCCAAGTGAAGCAAAAGCTTACGTTAGAGAATTTATCAAGGAAACAGAAAAAAATGTCGTCGTAAAAGCGGATGGTCTTGCTGCAGGAAAAGGCTCTATCGTATGTAATTCTCTAGACGATGCTTTAAGAGCAATAGATGAGATTATGGTTGAAAAGATATTTGGTGACTCAGGAAATAAGGTTGATATCGAAGAAAGGCTGTATGGCGAGGAACTAATGTTCTTTGCTTTTACAGATGGTAAAACAATACTGCCGATGGAAGGTGCTCAGGACTATAAAAGGGCTTTTGATGAAAATGACAAGTTATCTATGAGATCGTTTGGTAACCGTAATCCCAATACAGGAGGAATGGGTGGTTACTCACCGCACCCATGGTTGGATGAAAAATTGAGAAATAAGATAATGGACAGAATAGCAATACCAACAATTAAAAATTTTAGAAAATTGAAAGGGATCGAGTACAAAGGAATCATTTACTTTGGCGTGATGATTTGTGAAGAGAACGGAGAGAAAAACCCGTATGTTCTCGAGATAAACGTGAGAATGGGAGACCCTGAAGCGCAGGTAATACTTCCCAGATTAAAAACAGACATGTACGATATATCAGATGCTATTCTAAATGTAGAACTAAATAAAATAAACCTTGAATGGAACTCTACTTATTATTTGGGAATATGTGCTGTAAGCGGAAGGATAGGAAGGTTTGAGGGCTATCCAGGGAAACATCACACAAATCAGGTCATATCTGGCTTAGACGAGGTTAATCAATATTGTTTAGTATTCCATAACGGAACCGCCTTCAATGAAGATGGAAAATTATATACAACGGGCGGAAGGGTTCTAACTCTTGTTGGAAGGGGAGATACTTTAGAAGAGGCAAGAGAGATTGCATACAACGAGATCAAAAAGGTTCACTTTAGAGGCATGAGATACCGGAAGAGCATTGGTAGGACGTAATCTTAATGTTGAATTAACTTCTGCTGAAGCGGGAAAGATATTTTAGATGCCAACCTCTTTGAAAGAATATAATTAAACCTGCAATAATTATTATCAAAACGAGGATATATTTATCCATCGTTTGCCCCTTCCTTATTTAATTCTTTATTTCTAATAAATCTGTTGTTAACTCATCGGGGGTTCTACATTAAAGTCTTAAATCTTAAGAAATTAAGTAATAAAGCCAGAAAAGTCGATTTTCTGATTTAAGATACTATCTCCAATTCCTGATCCTAGATAATAAGCGAAAGCGCCAAAAAATGTCTCAAAGGGGGTCTTCTTACCCGTGCGCCTAATGTAAGGATCACCTTTGATATTACCTAGTTTTTTGGCTATCTCAATAGCCTCTTTCTCCCCTCCCAATTCATCAACTAATCCGATTTCTTTTGCTTGCTCTCCAGAGTATAATTTGCCTTCCGCAATCTCTCTTACAGCGGATTCTTCCATTTTCCTGTTTTTCGCAACAGTCTCAATGAAATTCTCGTAAATGTCCTGTATCATCATTTCCCACATCTCTCTTTCTTCTTTAGTCATCGATCTGAAAGGTAAGGACATATCTTTGTACTCTCCTCCCTTTACGACCTCATATCGCATCTTCAACGTTTCATTGAATAACCTTGAGTAATCCGCATGAATGTATATTACCCCAATGCTTCCCACTATTGAATTAGGATCTGCCACAATCTTATCGCTTGCGGATGCAACCCAATAAGCGCCTGAGGCACAAACATCTCTTATTAAAGCAACTGTAGGCTTTTCACTTCTTTTTATTGCTCTTTCGATTTCAGCACTCGCAACAGCGGAACCCCCTCCACTATTTATAGCGAATATGATTGCTTTGATATTCTGGTCTTTGTTGGCTTTTTCAATCTCCTTTACTATCTTTTCATCGTTTGCCACTGGGGAGAATACTGATTGTGAGGAGGAGGTTGATATAGCACCTTCTACAGGGATTATAACTATGGACTCTTTGAAGAAAGGATTTTGTGTAGATATTACTAGAACACTCAAGGATAATAGGAGTACTAAAATAAAAGCACATGCCAAAATGATTATCTTTGTGATTTTTTGCATGTCTTAATTCAGAGCCAATACATAAATAAACTTTTTTATCTCACTCTGTTCATGAACCTCTTCCTTGGATTTAAAGTTCATTGGAGACCAGGAGATATAGACGAGTACCTAACGATAAAACCTCAGGTTTTAGAACTACATCAAAATTCAAAAGACGTGACAAAGTTCTTTGAAAAACAGTTAATTCGTTTAAAAACAGTTGTCAATTATAAAATAGATGTTTTAGCGGTTCATGTACCAGAATACATTCAGAAAGGTATCTTAGTTGACCTTTCTTCTAAAAACGAAAAATTAAGGAAAAAAAGTATCTTTTTGGTCCAAAAGACAATAAAAATCGGAGAAAGATTATCAAAATTATGCTCATCCGATGTTTTGATAGTAATACATCCAGGAGGCGTGTATAAAGAAATAGTTGACAAAGAAGATCTCCTGAAAAATCTTTTAGACTCAATTTCCGCTCTTCATTCGAATAACGTGATAATGACGGTGGAGAATCTACCTAGTTTATATAAGATGTGGAACGGTGAACTTTGGCACGGAAATTTCGTATTGAACTCTGAAGATATGAGAATACTAAATGATCTTGAGGAATTCTTCCTTACATTCGATATATCGCATGCAAAATTACATTGCAATTATGAGAATAAAAACTTGAATGACTACATGGAAGAATTGAAAAAATGGATCACTCACGTCCATGCCTCAGATGCCAGTGGCGTTGATAAGGAGGGACTCATGCCTAACACTGGGGAGGTAAATTTTAGAGAAATTTTCTCAAAAATTAGAGATTTAGAAAAGGATATTTCAATCATACCTGAAATCGCAAATGGACATGTTGATGGTGGTTTAAAAGCGAAAGAAAGTTATTTTTTCTTTAAGAAAATCATAGAAGAAACTTTTGAAGAGAATTAAAAGATTCTGGGTAATATCTCCCCTTTAGCAATTCAGTCACCAGGTCGTCCTCGTTTTTTATTTCGTCCTCAAAAACAGTCACGTACTTAGCAATTTTATTTTTATCGTGAGCGTCGCTCCCGCCAATACCCTTACATTTTAGGGCTTTTTGTGCCTTTTTAGCGAAAAAATTTTGTTCATTAGTTGCGTTTCCATTTAAAACTTCTATACCGTCGTATTCTCTTAATTCGTATATCAAATCTCCAAGACTCGGAACTGTAAACCTATAAGGGTGGGCTACAAATATCGCACAACCCACATCTTTGCATTCGTCTATAACAGTTTGAGCATCTCCAAAGGGGATATTATCTTCTAATCCGTAAACCAAAAGGTCTCCTTGAGTACTTCTTATTTCAACACCATATAAAATGATCAGATCTTCATTTAGGCTTTTTATTTCCTTCCCGTTAAAGTTATCGTGCTCGGTCACACATACTCCATCCAATCCCATCTCCCTGGCTCTTAAAACAAGTTCTTTTGGCGATAATTTTGAGCATGGGGAGCCTTTTGTTGTATGGACGTGAAGATCTACTTTCATAGTATCCCCCTAGATTTCAACTTGTCTCAATTGCTTCTAAAGCGCTTCCAATTACTATCAAACATACCACCGCAAATGAATCTTTCCACAAACCGTTTCTATAATAACTTTTTGTGTGATATAAAAACCCCTTTGGATCACTAAAGTGGCTAAAATTATTCGCATTAATAAATCCTCTCCCTCCTGCGATGATTATCGCAGGTATCTCGATTAATCCATGAGGAAATAAAGTTGAAAATGAGTTTATAAATTCAAATATGCCTTCTTGAACGAGTACACATCCAAACAAACCCCCTATAATGCCTCCATTTAAGAACAGAATTGCCGTTGGAGTAATGTAAAGTATAACATCTTTGTAATCTTTTATATCTGAGGAGATTCGTCTTGTAATCTTAAGAATCTCTTCCCTTACTCTTAGAGATCCCCTTCCATATTTTCTGAATGTCTGGTATTTCATAAGCCAGAACTCAAGGTATAAAAAGGAAATTGCACCTACAATAAGCATAAATACTACGAAAATATTGTTTAATGATATATATACAAAAAGGGAGAGGACATCTTCCCCAATGCTAGATACAGGATCCGAGATCCTGCTCTCTACATAACCATATAAAAGACGGTACAAAAGGGTGGTCTTGGTGGTTATTAGCCCAAATACTATGAATAAAGATAAAAATCCAATTAAAAAATACTTGAAGGATCTTTTATACTCTTCCATCTCATTCTCTCTGACCATTTCACACCTAACTCGTAAAGTTTGTCCATTCATCGCTATATTATTTTTGATAGGGTGTTCTTTTGCGTATTCTCCCTATGGTGGAAATTTAGATATAAAAGAAGAATACACCATCATAGTGAGCGTAAGTCTCTCTGAAACGGGTGTAGCAGCGGTTAGAGTCAGCGCATTTTTAAGCGCGGAAGACTATAATAATCTCAATAGAGGCCCTTACACCGAAAATATAGGATATCAAGAACTTAGCAAAAGTTTAGATATCAAAAGACCATTATTAGTATTCGACGATAAAAATAAAAGAATATACTGGGAGTACACCTTACTAAACGCAGTAAAAAAGGCGGAAAATATCAACTACTTCGATACTTCAAAGATCTATGATACTTTTTCTCATAACATATATTTACCTGGATACGTCAAGTACAGAGGAAGTGATCTACCAGAAATTAAACAGTTTGATCTTATACTGCCTCCGAACGTTATCCCTCAGGAAATTTATGATAAACCAGAGACGGTTCAACTGAATCCCCCCTTTTTTAGGTATAGTTCTCCGCGTTTGGATAGGATATACGTGAGATATGAGCAAAGAGAAATAGAAGAGGGAAAAGAAGAATTGAGAGTGAAAATAGCGGATGCAAGCAATGCTTTAGAAAGGGCAAAAAATAAGATATTCGAGGCTAGAGGTGCCATAAGCGATGCAAAACAAAGAAAAATTGATGTATCTCTGGCAGAAAAGCAACTTTCTTTGGCAGAGCAGAAGCACACACAGGCATATGATGCGTACACAAATGGAGACTATGATGGTGCAAAAGCGGTGGCTAACACTGCATATGATCTAGCGGAATCTGCCCGGAAAGATGCAGAAGAAAAGACGAGTCAAGTAATAATGCGAAGGAAAAAGTTCTTAAACAGGATAATTTTCTTCTTCAAAGACTTATTTTCGTATTTAAAATCTCAAACATCACCGTCTTCCTAACCCAGGCGGCCTTCTAGTCCTCTTATAACCGTATCCTTTAGGCTTCTTCTGAACTGATATCTTAGTTATGCCTAAGACAATGCCTATTGCCAGAGCCAAAACCAACGTACCGATCCCAATTCTCTTCCATGGTATCTCTGGGAATTTTATACCTGCTTCTATGACAGAAAGTTCTACCTCATTTGACTTAATGCTATGTGTTCCTACTTCATCGTTGAAGACGACTTGAGCGGTAGGTAGAGTGTAATTCATAGGTTTGTTGCATTCAACAACGTAACTGAATTCTTCTCGCAACCCCGGCATCAGGGAGGCATATGTCTTGGTAGTGGAGCCCGATATAAGACTAAATCCCTCTGGAACAGTATCCAGTACCCTTACTCCATTCGCTTCTCCGGCACCATCATTCCTAACCCTTATTGTAACTTCTACACTGTTACCCTCTTCAATCACGCTTTTATCTATCTGTTTCGTAACAATTATGATTGCCTCTTTTTTCACGGGTTCGGTGACATTTTCTTCAGGCTCTTCAGGTTTTTCTTCCTCGGGAGGTTTATAGGGACCTACTGTTACTGTAACCTTATTTGACTCTTCTTCAATAGTTTCTCCAGCGTATTCGTACGAGATTTTAGCGGAATCGAGAGATACTGATCCTTCAGATTTTGCCCTTAACGTGTAGCGAATCTCTTTATAATTCAGTGGATCGAAATCCACCCTGACATTACCTTCATTCCCTACGAAATTGATATTGATGGCGCCAAGGTCCGTCTCTAGTATATCAAATTCCTCTGGTACGGTGTCTTCTACGTTAATATTCTCTATTCTACTTTTTCCGAGATTCTCAAGTTCTAATATAACGGTTAATGTTCCTTCCTTCGGTACCTGTTTCTTATCAACTTTCTTCATTATCGTGAAAATTGTATCTCTGCTCCAAACCCTTATATCTGAAGGCTCTGATACAGCAGTGTAATCGTTACCCCCGGAATCCTCGTATTTAATACTGATAGGACTAACATGAGAGGATCCTTCTTCTAGAGCCTTCAAAAAGTAGACGACTTCAACTGTTTCCCCAGCTTCTATTTTATCTGGCCAACTTCTTTGACCGCTCAATTCAAAATCTTCTGGGAGAAAATCATCGACATTTATATTTAAAGCAGTATCTTCTCCTACGTTTGAAATTCTTATCGTGACTTGGGCCGACCCATTTACGCTTATAGAATCATCAGATAGATGTTTCTCAACGACTATTTCTGGCTTGGCATATGCAACTCCAATCAGTAAAATCAATAGCAACAACCATCTCATCAAAGATCACAAAAGAGAGTTAATGAGTTTCGAATAAATATCTTTCGTTTAATTTTTTCTCTTCTCAAGCTCTTGTTCAAAGACAGATGTCAGTTCAGCAGGATCAGGTACTCCCACGAATCTTACGAGGCCGTTTACGACGATTGTTGGCGTTCCTTCGACACCGTAACTCATTGCTCTTATCCTGCCCACCGGCTTAGATATGTCAACTTCCTCAACGGACACATTCTGAAATCCTGACGCAACCTTCGTCACGATATCTAAGGCATAAGGACAATAGACACAATTGGGAGTGGTAAAAACCTCTATTTCGACCATAATTCCACCAAAAAAAGTTAAAAGGCTTCTTCCTCTGGATAAACCACAATCCCTTCATTCGATATTTCGAAAGGATGCCTCTTGAGGCTATGTCCCACCCCTCTCATCTTGTGAATTATTAGACTCCTTCTCAATTTGCCTCCTTTTTCTCGAAGGAGCAATTGAACAACTCCTGATGTAATATATTCCTCAATGCCGTGTTTTGATAAACTCCTGGTTTGTGGCTCCGTCTCTGTTGTAAATATGGCAGTACTACCGAAATCTTCAATAATTGATATGAAGCGAAGTAGTTCCCTTCTCATCGTAAATTCAGTATCGAATTGTAATGCTATGGCGTTTAACGAGTCAACAACCAATCTTTCGGCATATGTTTCGGAAATTACCTTCTTTATTGTCTCTAATAATCCATCTAATTCAAACGGTCTCATTTCAACATATGTTTCATCGGTTGGAATTCCTACTCTCGCGGCGGAAGCATCTACGATGGCAAATAATTTCTGTTTTTCAAGTTCCTTTAAGTTCCAGCCAAACTGTAACATGTTTTCCCGAATGTTGCGAGGCCTCTCTTCCAGTGTTACCAGTACTCCAGGCTCTCCTAACTGTGCACCTCCGTACAAGAATTGAGTTGAAAATATACTCTTTCCAGTTCCTGTGCTCCCGGTCACCAAAATTGATCTGTTTTTTGGTATCCCTCCTCCTAAGATTTGATCGAATCCTGAAATGCCCGTGGAAATCTTTCTCATTTTCGGAGCACCTTTTATCTATAATATTTTATCTCTTAGGATATATACGATTTTTGGATATCTCTTATTTAATCTCTATATGAATGCCTTTGTATAAAAAACGAACGGATTTATTTCACATCCCGCATATATTTTGTTCTTGATCTTTTAAACTACACTTGAAGGTATTTAAAGGGTATAGAAACTCAAACTATAAATTATCTAAATGAATGTCTACCGAGAATAAAGGAAAGATCGAGATTGAATAGACTTTTATTTGGTTCTTTTTTTATTTAATTTCTAATGTCAGACGCATGTCATAAACAATGGTTTATTAGGGGAAATAATTAAATAATAGTCTCTCACTATTTTCTGTTGGGTGAAATACTTGCTATGGAATAAGAAAGAAGGATTATACCAAGCGAAGAACAAAGTCAAGAGTGTTTACAAAGTAGGAAAGATTCCGAAGTCACTCTACGAAGTAGGGACTACTAATTTAAGATTTTCGGAATTAGATGGTTGGGAAGATATTTTTATAACGGAAAATGATAATAACGATTTCGATGGAATTCTAGGCGACTGGGAAGAATTTTTTGGACGTTTAGGGTATGAGTCTGAAATGTTTCCAAAAGTTCAAGGTAAATCAGGGGTCTTGCACAGTTTCTTTTTGAAAATAGAAAAACAGCATTCTAAAACGAGAAATATACTGATAGAGTATTTAGATTATTTAAACTTGAGAGAGGCGATGGCAACCTGGAGCAAATTGTATGATGTACTCGGAAAAGGATGGATATTCTCAAAAGAGATAGAACAAGACGCAGCAAAATTCTGTAACGCTAGCAAGATACCTGTATTCATTGGTGATGAAAAAAAGATAATGGAAAACATAAGAGAGAACCTCTATCTCCTTGAAAATCTGGACCGATAAAAATTATAAAAATCTAAAGCCTTTTATTCGAAACACAAGAGAGATTTGGACAGAACACCCTAATATTTCTTCCAGTTGTCGCAACCATAGGAAGATTACACTCAGGACAGTTTTTGTTTGCTGACCTTATTCCTCCTTTCTGTGGCAACGGATAACTTTCTGTACATTCTGGATAATTTGAGCACCCTATGAAACGTTTTTTTGTCTTCTTTGAGCGCACCACCTTAAGATGTCCGTCACACTTAGGACATTTCCCTAAGACGTATTTTTTCTCGTAATATTCATTGAGTGCTTTTCCAAGTTCTTCTCCGATTTTTTTCTCTTTTTGTTGGTACTCTTTCAGTATAGATGTCAGTCTTTCTTTAGCCTCTTCAATTACCTCTTCTTTTTTTGAATCTCCTGTCTCTACGGCATTCATTTTCTCCTCAAATTCTCTTGTTAATTCTTCACTTACTATCTCTGGTACGTGTTTCGTCAATACATCAACAACTGCACCGCCTAATTCAGTTACCTCAATATGCCTTCCCCTGATATAACCGCGCTTAAACAGAGTATCTAATATCGGTGCTCTTGTCGCCTTGGTTCCAAGACCTCTTTTTTCTAATTCGCGTATGATACTCGCTGGATTATACCTTGAAGGTGGTTTGGTCTTTTTTTCTTGAAATTCTACCTTTTTAACTTGGACTACATCTCCAACCTTTAAATGAGGAAGAAATACTTCTTCTTTTTTTGCAAATTCTCCGTAAAGACTTAACCAACCTTCTTCAATTAAATTAATGCCCTTTAGATTGAATTTATGACCATCAAGTTCCAAAACTATATTTACACTTTCTTTTATAGCAGGATCACCAAAAACGCTCAAAAATCTGTGAACTATTAACTTGTACAATCTTAATTCATCCCTTTTTAAATCAACTGGCATTTCTCCGGTAGGATATATGGAAGGATGAGCAGGATCATCTTTTTTACCCTCATTTGGTCTCAATTTTTTTGAAATAAGCATCTCGGTAAATTCCTTAAACATAGGGTTCAAGTTGAGAGAGTTAATTATACCATGATAATCTACAGTAGGGGGGAGTTTTTGAGATGCCGTCCTTGGATAAGATATGAGACCAGATTCATAAAGGGATTGTGCAGTATTTTGAGTTTTGGTTGGCGAAAACCCCAACTTTGCGTATGCCTCACCCTGCAGAGATGTAAGATCAAAGGGGTATGGTGGACTGTGCTTGAATCTCTTCCTTGAAACTTCTAAAACCGAAGCGAATTTGGATTTACATTCATTAAATACCTTCTCTGCTTCTTCTTTTTTATAAAAAATTCCTTTTTCATAATTCGCTACAAATTTATCGCCATTTACTGAAAATAAGAGCTGAATGATCCAATAAGGCGTAGGCTCAAAGTTCTTTATCTCCTCCTCCCTTTCCGCCAATATTTTCAAACAAGGTGCCTGGACTCTTCCCGCACTAAGTATTGCAAACTGATTTGAACTTCTTTTTAGAGATAAGGATAGTGCGCGGGAAACATTTATGCCGTAAAACCAGTCCAATACGTGTCTACATTCTCCAGCATCTACGAGTCTGTAATTCAAATTATCCAAATTATTGAAAGCTTGAATTAGTTCCCGCTTCGTTAAAGTAGAAAAATGCATTCTATGTGATTTTCTTTCATCGCATAGGAAGCGAAGTATGTTGTATCCTAAAAGTTCCCCTTCTATATCATAATCAGTGGCTATTATGCATTCCTCAACTTGTTTGGCTATTTTTTTTATTAAATCGCTGTAATTTTTCACGTAGAAGTCCTTTTTATTTACTTGGTATCTTGGTCTCCACTCAACATCGAAAACTGGATACTCCCATTTCGTGGAAGACTGTTTTAACGTAAAAAGATGTCCAACTGCTGAGCAAATAATGATTTTGTTACCATTCCTATAAAATTCGTAATATGATACCTTTTTTTCAGTCTTTTTTATGGGTCTTTCCTCTGCTAAAGCACTCGCTATCCTCAAACTACTCTTTGGTTTTTCAGTGATGATAAGTATACTTTTCATAGAATCATTGTTTTGAGTTTAACATTTATTTGTTTCCTTCGGTATGCAGCGTCCCACTAAGCACAAACTTTATAAACTTACTCAGAGTATTTCTGGTGGGATCAAAATGGTAAGAAAGCCAGGAAGGATGTACAGAGAGATAAAAGGACCTGCTTACACCAAGAGACAATTCATGAGGGGCATTCCAGGAATAAAAATAGTTCAGTACAACATGGGAAATGTCACTGGGAAATTCGATACCTTAGTTAGTCTTATCGCAGACGAAAGTGCTCAGGTGAGACATACTGCTCTTGAGGCTGCAAGGGTAGCCTCTAATAGGTATCTCCATACAAAAATCGGGAGAATGAACTACCATTTAAAGATAATGACATATCCACACCATGTACTAAGGGAAAACAAGATGGCCGTAGGCGCTGGGGCAGATAGAGTACAGGATGGAATGAGAAGATCATTTGGAAAACCTGTCAGCACTGCGGCGAGAGTTAAAGCGAATCAGTCCATAATTACAGTTAGATTGAAGAAAGAGAGCATAAAAGTTGCGAAGGATGCCCTCAGAAGAGCAGCTATGAAAATGCCAATGCCGTGCAGGATTGATATTAAAGAATTATCCTGATTCTAATATTTTTATGGAGCCGTTCTCCTTTTTTACTACTGCATAATGCTCATTAGATACCTGCTTGTAGGAAGAGATCAGGTACCTAACTCCTGCATAAGTACCCCATCTATCAAGTCCAGCAACAACCAAAATGTTTTTCTCCGGGTTCTTAGGATTAGTTATTATTTCTACGACTCCAGTACCCGGTTCAACATACTTTCCGTTCTCTGAAGTAAGGCTCCAGTCTCCGTTCTTGGAAAACCTTACCGGTAAATCTTCGTTTATTTTTGCACTCACTGTATTTATTGCAGCCCCTCCAATGACTATTAGATTATTGTTAGCAAAGATCGCATCTGGCATCTCCTTGTCCGTGCTGGAAGATAAAAATTCCCCCCTCTCGGCAAAGGTTCCGAAATAAGATGCAAGTTCGGTTGCGCTAACTAAATCTTGCGCAGGAGCGCCGCTGCCGATTACCATTATGGTGTCGATCTTACCCTCCCTCAAAAACGAGGAAGGGAAGAGTTCCAAAGTAATTCCTCTTTCAACTATTTCTTTTTTACTTATGCCTTTAATATTTATTAGCGCGTGATCTCTACCAACTTCATTCCCATCTTGATAGCAGATGACATCTACTCTATAGTAACCAGGATTAGCATCCTCCTCTGCTTTAAGAATGAAGGTGACCCAGTTGTTCGGTCGTTTTTCTATTTCTTTACGGCTTTCATCAGCCTTGAGCACTTCTGGCAAGATTAATTCAACTGTACAAGGATCACTTGAGCTAACAGAGAATTCTAATGATTCTCCGGGTTTTAATTCAAGCCCTTCGAATTTTGATATATAAATCCAAAACGCAGAGAGTGCAGGAATCACTACTAATATCAACAACAATAAACCTATATTACGCACATAATTACCTCCGGAACAGCCTCCTAAAATCTTTTCCCGGATAATATGCCTCGGGGGTATATTCCTCGATTCTCATTAGTCTGTTATACTTCGCGGTTCTCTCACTCCGTGCCGGAGCCCCTGTTTTTATTTGACCGGAAGATATTCCTAGTGCCAAGTCTGCTATGAACGTATCCTCGGTTTCACCAGATCTATGGCTAACGACAACAGATTGGTTGTTTCTGAAGGCTAAATTAGCAACGTCTAGTGCCTCGGTTAATGTGCCTATCTGATTTACCTTTAATAAAATCGCGTTTGTAGAGCCTTTTTCTATGCCCATCTCAAATCTCCTTGCGTTGGTGACATACAAATCATCGCCTACGATTTGAATCTTGCTTCCAATCTCGTTGTTTAGTTCAGCAAAATCATCGAACCCTTCCTCTTCAAAGGGGTCCTCAATCGATACGATTGGGTATACGCTCACCAACTCACTGTAAAAATCAACTAACTCGCCGCCTGATAACTTTTTGTCTTCCATAACATAATCTCCATTTTTGAAGAAACTACTCGCAGCACAGTCTAATGCAAGTGCAAATTCATTTTCAAGATCGTAAGACTCCTCTATGGCCTCGCATATCACGTCTAATGCATCGTGAGTCTTTTTCAGAGGTGGTGCATATCCGCCCTCGTCTCCAACATTTTTTGCGATGAGCCCGTATTTTTTTACGAGGAGTTTACCCAATCCATGGTACACTTCAGAACTCATTCTGATGGCTTCTCTAAATGAAGGCGCTCCTATGGGCATAATCATAAACTCTTGGATATCCAATTCATTTCCAGCGTGCTCTCCTCCATTTATGACGTTTAATTGGGGCACAGGCAATACATATGTATTGAGGCCACCGATATACCTGTATAGGGGAATATCGAGAGAAGACGCCGCTGTCTTAGCAACTGCTAAAGAAACACCTAATATAGCATTCGCGCCGAGTATTGATTTATTATCAGTTCCATCTAATTCAATCATCTTCTCGTCTATCTCTCTCTGTGATAACACATTCATTCCAACTATCTCAGGTGCTATAACTTCGTTTACGTTATTAACTGCCTTAGTTACTCCCTTTCCGTGGTATCTCTCTCCAGCATCTCTTAGTTCTAACGCCTCATGGGTTCCTGTAGAGGCGCCTGATGGAATCGCAGCCCTTCCAAATCCATATAATGTATATACATCTACTTCTACTGAAGGATTTCCTCTTGAGTCGAGGATTTCTCTAGCATGTATGCTCTCAATCATAAATTCCAATTTAGTCACCTTTAATCATTCTTTTATCTTTCATTAACTTATAAAATTTGTCGAATTTTGAAGTTGCATTAAATATATAAACAAATTTAAGGGTTATCAAAGTACGATCATTTTTATTATGGTAGAATTGTCAAGTGGATTCTAATGAGTCTGTTTAAAAAAATCTTTCATAAAAAAGAGGAGCCTAAAATCATTGAATTAAACGAGAGCGAACTCTCAGAATGGTTCAATGAGATAGAGGTTATAGATGTTGAGCATGTAAAGAAATTATGCCATAGCATAGAGGATCAAATAAGAGAAGTCAGGTCAAGGGTATATGATTTAGAGAGGGCAAAAAGAAAAGAAAAGGTGGATAAAAGACTTTTAAAGAGGATAGAACAATCAAGATCCCTTTTAATCCAAACCATAAAAAATTCAATAAATAGAGTCGGTTCCTTAGAATCTTTTGAGTATGATAATATTGTTAGGTATCATGCCTCTCTTTTACAGACAATGCTTGCCATGACGGAACCATCCGAAAAACACAGTTTCCTTATCATTCAACTATACAAAGATGAAATGCAGAAACTAAACAAAGAAATAGTGAAAATGGGCCATTCAATTGACGAACTAGGAAAATTATTAACGGAAAAGGAAGAGACCGCGAGGAGTATCAAAGAGGTAGAAACTTTATTGAACGATCTTAATTCTGCAATGACTAAAATTACTAACACAAATTCAGAAATAAATGAATCAAAAAAAGATATTTCTAAATTAAAAGAAGAAATTCGCGAAAGAATAATAGAGGAAAAAGATTTAAACGATAGTAAGGAAATCAAGATAGCATTTGAGAGACGAGTTGCTATAGAATCACTGGAAAAAGAACTTGAAGATCTGAAATCTGAGGTATTGAATTATTTTTCGACAACGAAAAAACCATTGAAAAAATACGAATACTTAGTAGAAAAAGGACTATTATCAGTTCCAAAAGGGAATATAACGTTTCTGTCTAATTTCCAAAAATATCCTCTCGAGACACTATTGAAAGACGAAAATAATTTAACTACTTTGAAAAAGATTCTCGCAGAGATTGTTGTTTTAATGAAAAAAGGACAAATCCCCATAAAAGACGATAAAAGGAGAGAAAAAACCATAACTCAGATAGAAAAAATGATAGACGGCGATTATATTTCTATAAAGTTAAGAGAACATCACCAGTTAGAGACGAAAATAAAGGAAAAAATGGACGAAGATTCATTTAAAGTCCTCAAAAAATTAGATGAACTCAAATCTAAGATTCATATGCTAGAATCAAGATTAAATAGAGAAAAAGAGAAACTTAAAGAACTCGAAGAGATTAAAATAGAACAAGAAAAACTCAAGGGTGAAACAAAAAAAATTTTGGAATCGATCGTCTCTGAAGTAACTAATAAAGAAATAAGGATCAGATATGATTGAAGTAGAAATTAAGGCCTATCTTAAAGAGGATGTAGAAGATAAAATAGAGAAAGAGGCTGAATTTATAAGAAAAGAGATTCAAATAGATAAGTATTTCAATGCGCCTCACAGGGACCTCTCGCTCACAGATGAGGCATTAAGGATAAGGACATATGAAAACTCAGATCTGTCGGTACTTACATACAAAGGAGCAAAAATAGACCCTCTTTCGAAAACTAGGGTTGAATGCGAGACAGAGATCGGAGATCCAGAAAAAATGGAAAATATACTGGAAAAATTGGGCTTTTTTTACGTTTTTACCATAAAAAAGGAGAGAAAAATCTATAAAATTGAAAATTACTGGATTAGCCATGATAATGTTTATGAACTGGGACATTTTCTAGAGATAGAAACGAAAGTATCGGGAGAACAGGATCTAGATGCGGAAAGAGAAGAGATTATAAAACTTTTTAGAAAATTTGGCATTGATGAATCATCTTTTGAAAGGAAATCCTATTTGGAACTATTTTTGGAAAAAGTAAAGAATTGATCAGAAAATTCTTTGTAGATGAAGTAAAAAGGATCCTGTTGTGAGGATCTGACCTGGAAGATTATGTTTTCCTTCCTCCAGATATAGCGCCTTTCGGAGTTCGACCTATATACAATCCCATCAACAGTCTCATTATACGCTACATTATGGTCCTGCAACTTCTCTATATATTTATTAAATTGTGCATCTGCGTCGGTAACATTATAAAAAACCGTTAATGTTATTTCACTCGGACTTAAACTACTCGTATAATAGGCTCTTACGTGTTCATAGTAGTAAGGACGAGAAGTGGAATTTTTTATCCATAAAAAGTAATTATCGATGGATTTGGGGGTAAATTTTTCAGTTTTTTTAATGAATCTTAGTAAATTCGATAATTCTATTCCGGCCTTCATCGTGCCATCGCGATCAGATCCCGCTACCAGTAACTTCCTTTTATTAGTTTTAATTACACCATTTCCATAACCGGGATTGGTATTGTTGATATCGAAATCTTTGGCGAAAGAATTGACCACCGGCCCGCCGACCACTATAATGTTTCTTAAGTCTAGATCTTTTAACTTTGCACGCTTTCCAATTGCATTAAGTTGTTTTAAGATTATTTCAGCGGTTCTTTGGTCTTCTAACGGAGATTGTTCGCCATAAACAATGGTAAAATTCTGATTTTTTAAAAATAACCTTAATTCAGTCTTATTATCAATTAAAATGAAAGAATATCCCGTAAAAACAATGAAAATTAAAAGTAAGAAGAAAACTGCTCTCAAAGAAACACCTCAGTCCTTGCTATATAAAAATTTTATTTCGTGTAACACCTCTTTCATGTTACTTTCCTCGCCTTCTATAACAATAGTATCTTCTGATTCGAAGTTGATTTTTGTATTATGGGCTCGGCAAATCTCTTTTAATCTTTCCTTAGATATGTTGGGAGACAATTTAATCCTTGCCCATCCTTCTTTCTTCTTTCTTATCAAGGAGGGTAGTTTTGGTATATATAACTCTTCGGTTAATTTCCCCTCCATTGCGTCTTTTATCCTTTTTTCCCAGAAGTGCTTAGAATTTTCATCAAGTTCAGAGAGATGAGAATGCATTTCATAATGGATTCTAAAAAGAGTTTCCTCCAGTTTCAGAAGATGTTTAATATTTCTGTCCGGATCATATTTAACCATATGAATTAGAGTTTTCGCCATTCGTATATCTTCAATAAGAGATGGTGAAAATTCAACTCCTTTTTTTTGAAGATAAACAAAGAGTTTTGACAATACACTCCAAAGTTGTGTAAAATGTTCTTCGTTTACGTCCATGATAACTTACTGCTTGTTATATTAAAATTGCATTTATTGTGCCGTCTTGTCCGGGTCTGCTCGTAACTTTCGCCTTACCAATTTCTGTCTGAACTATGGCGCCCTTTGTTACTATGTTTCTCGTGACGAAATGCGGATTGGCGGGATTCTCTAAGACATTTAATAATTTTACTAACTTAGATTCTCCTGTTTTTGTATTCGTTACGTTTACAAGATCAGTTGATAGAATTCTTACCTTTAGGTTGGCTCCTCTTGTTCTAATCTTCTTTACTCTAGTCTTTCCGATTGTTGTTTGTGACGAGGGTCTACCCAGTTCGTATTTTCTCTTTTTTCTGAGGGGTCTTTTACGACCACCTGTTCTTTTCTTCAAAGATCTTCCGTGCCATTCAGTCAAAATAACACCTCTTGGTCTCGAGTTCGAGTTGTATAAAAATTTATCGTAACATTTAAAAACTTTTGGCTTGTTTTTCCATGCATGGAATTGGATGAAATAATCCATTTACTCACCAGGGTTGATTTTGTTGAGGTGAGTAAGTATCATTTCCGAAGAGATTCTTTCCATATTATTCTTACAAGAGAAGGAGTATTGTTCTATGTTCCATTTAAAATTGATGAAATCATGTATAATTACGAAAAAATTGTGGATGAGTTTAAAAGAAGAGGATTTGAAGTATCTAAGGGAAAAGAACAATATAATTTCGACAAATGGCTATACACGGAAGGGAGCGGTATAGCTGAAACGGAAAGGTGGCTGAGGATGAGTATTAGTACTGCGAAGAGTGCTTTAGATGCAGTAAGACCTTTATTGAGGGTCAAAGATAAAAAGGGATTAGATGGTCAAATCTTGTAGACCAATTGACTGTTTGAGCACTTCTACATTCACCTTTCCGGCTCTGTAAATTTTTCCTGTTTTCAGATCATTTACTACAACTTCTGCAGGAGCAAAGATCCCTGGATCTATTTTATAAAAGTCATACTCCGCATCTTTGAATATATCAAAGAAAGGTTTACCATAGTCTTTTGATGAAGAAGATGGTATATTCTTGGTAATTTCCTCTAAATCGTCTCCTTCTTCAGGTTCTATCGCATAAAAAGTCCTTCCTCCATACATAGGCATGTCATTAGTAATTCCCATTGCCTTCGTATCGTCTGGAAAGACCGGTGCGATTGGAGACACTCCTGCCCCATATTTCACGCGTTTTACGTCGTAATGTAAACCCTCTGAAAGTTTGAATATTCCGTTCTCTACTACCCTTCCTGCTATTTGAATAGATCCTACTAGACAAGCAGTAGGTGCCACGAGCATGTAAAGATCCTCTGATTCGATACCGCATGCATCTGCTATGAAATCAGCTACATCTTCGCTTGGAATCGTTCTGGTTTCTAAGGCTATTACACCTACTTCGGAATCGTCCTTATAATCTATCTTTTCGTAGGTCTTTTTCGGCTTTAATGCAAGTGCTCTGGCAGGTCCTGATCCCATCGCGAAGAATTTTTCTACACTAATCTGCCATCCAGCCTTTTGTGCTCCCATGCAAGAGATTGCCGGATAACTTGTTTCCACTACTATAGATGGCAGTCCAAGATCTTCAAAAGAGGCATATGATATTATGGCAGTCGCTAGTCCACCCATACATACTTCTGTAAAAATAGCACCCGCTTCATAACTTCCAATAACATTAATGCCACAATCGACGACCATCGCGCCATTATCTAACTCTAAACAATCTAACTTTAACTCTTCAGATCGATCTATCATATCTTCAACCAATTCAACTGCGTATTCGTTAACACTTACCTCCTCCAAATTCACCACCTACCGTCAGTCGAAACATTGTTGTTAAAATAGTTTTTGGAAAAACGAATAAAAAATAAATCTCTTATACTCTATTAAATCTATAAAATTAAGTAATTTGAGTACTTTTATTATATGGGGGTTTAGAAAGGGGGTAGTAGGTTAGAATAGGATAATTTCAGTATAAAATTAAATATAACCCCCTTCTATTCGACCAATTTTCCTCTTACCTTTTCATAAAAGTCTTCTGAGAACTTTATGAATTGTGCCTTCCTCTTGGATTTTTTTATTAAAAACTCGGTCTCAATCTTAACCTTTCTCTCATATTGTCCATCTACAACAACTATAGATCTCATTTCGGGTTTTGTGATTTTTACCCTTACTATACTCTCTGAAGAAACTACCAATGGACGAGCACTGAGTTTGAAGGGACATATAGGAACTACCACGAAGGCTTCCACTCTGGGGTCGATTATTGGACCTCCAGCAGACATTGCGTATGCAGTGGAACCTGTTGGCGTGGAAAAGATTATTCCGTCCGTTGAAAAACTTTCTGCAAGTTGTCCGTTGACCCACACCTCTAAATTTAGCATCTTTCCAGGCATGAAAGTCATAATTACGACCTCGTTCAATGCATCTGGTAGGGATTCTCCCCCTATAGAAGGAGAGATCTTAGTCCTCTCTTCTATTTCATATTTTCCCTCTATGATGTTATTAAAGGCAAGTTCTGTATTTTCTGGTGATACTTCTGTTAAGAATCCTACACCACCTATATTTATACCGCATATAGGTATTTCCTTTTTTAATTGGCGTTCTGCCAACAGTATGGTGCCGTCTCCTCCTACGGTAAATATTACGTCAGCCTCTATCTCTTCCAACGGTACGCCTAAGTCTTCTCGATTAATCATCTCTGCAGTAGATTCTTCGACTATAGGGGTAATTCCTTTACTTAATGATAACTTAACGAGGCGTTTTGACACTCTTGATGCTCTCTTGTGCCGTTTTGCAATGATTCCTACCGCTTTAATCATTTATTTTCACCTTTTCCATCGCTTTCTCGAGGATTGATCTATTTCCCGCTGCAAACACAGAAGTGCCGGTTTTAATATCGAAGGTCGGAACTATGTGGTCTCCTTTGTGATCTGTCACGACTCCGCCTGCTTCTTCAACTATAACGATGCCTGCGGCAAGATCGGTTATTCTAGCGCTTCCTCTTACGTCGACAAATATATCATAACTTGAATTCGCGACAAAACACAACTCTAGGGCTATAGAACCGAATAAACGAGATCTTTTCACACAGGAACATAAGTTCTTCACATTTTCCAGATCAAAACCATAGACATATAACCCGAGACAAGCATCCTCTAAGTTTTCTGTTTTGGAAGCCTTTATTTTCCTTCCATTTAAGCAAGATCCATGCCCTTTAAAGGATTCAAAAATATCTCCTGTTACAAGGTTTCTAACAGCGCCGGTTAGTAAATTAATATTACCATCCTCAATTTTTCCTACTGCTACAGAAGCAGAAAACATAGGAATACCTTTTATAGCATTGTCTGTTCCGTCTAATGGGTCTATTACCATTATTATATCGTTGTATCCTTTTTTTAGACCTAATTCTTCGCTCAATATCCAAGTATCGAGATCTTTTGTCTCGAGGTAATCTAGAACCACGTGTTCAGCAAGATCATCGATCCTCATGGTTGGGGTGCCGTCTGCCCCAATACAAAGAACTTCACCTGCCTCGCTGGTTCCTACACAAGAACTCACGCTCGTTTGTATCTCTGACAAGATCTCCTTGGATATCTTCAACCATTTTTTCATATAATCCCATATTGATTCTGATACCAAAACCTTATTAAATGTGTTTCTGATTTTTTGATGGGGGTATGAGATGAAAAAGATTGTGGAAGTGAGATCCCTTAAAACTGGCAGCCATGTAATCATAGACGATGAACCCAGTAAAATAGTTTCCATGTCAACTTCTCAAACAGGAAAGCATGGCTCAGCCAAAGCACGTATCGAGGCAATTGGTATTTTTGACGATCAAAAAAGAAGTTTGGTTAGACCCGTGGACTCTAAGATAGAAGTTCCAATCATAGATAAGAGAAGTGCCCAAGTGATAGCGGTAATGGAAGGCACGGTACAACTAATGGACCTCGAATCATACGAGGTCTTTGAAGTTGAAAAGCCTAAAGACCTTAAGAAAGAACTTGTAGAAGGTGCAGAAATAGAATACTGGATTTCATTGAATAAGATGAAGATATCAAGGGTAAAATGAAAAAAATTAAACAAATAGAACTAACTGATGTAAAAAGTATAGGCGATTTATTAAAAGAATTCTCATCCGCTGCTTTTAACGCTGGGCAACTTTCTTATGCTTTAGATGTACTGGAAGAGATGGTCAGGAATCAAGGTTGTACAGTATTTTTAGGTCTCGCAGGTGCTATGGTCCCCGCTGGTTTAAGACATGTGATCTCGGATATGATTAAAGACGGCTTTTTGGACGTCTTGGTTACTACGGGTGCAAACGTTACCCATGACCTTGTGGAGGCTTTTGGAGGGTCTCACTACAAGAATATTGAGATTAAGAGCAATAATTATAGATTAAAAGACATTATACTAAGAGAAAAAAAGATTAGCAGGATATATGATTCTTTTGTAGATGATGAATCATTCAGTAAACTGGAGAAAGGAATTTTTGAACTTTTTTCAAAGTTACCTGAAGAAAAAAGAGAATTGATTAGTACTAGCGATCTTTTGTATGAGATCGGCATGAGGGTAAAAGATGATAGATCTATACTAAGACAGGCTAGTTTGAGAAAGGTTCCTGTATTTGTTCCAGCCTTCATAGACTCGATACTTGGACTGCATACATGGTTATTCTCCCAAGAAAATAAAATTACTTTAAACGTCTTGGAAGACGTATCGAAAATTTTAGATATTATATTTGAAAGCGAGTCCACAGGCGTTTTAATAGTGGGAGGGGGGGTTCCAAAAAACTTTATTCTCCAATCTATGCTCATGAGTCCGAAAGGATTTGAATTCGCAATCCAAATACGCGTTGATAGACCCGAATACGGTGGAGTCAGCGGCGCATCATTAGAAGAAGCAATTTCTTGGGGTAAAATAAATAAAAAGGCAAAAATAATAGATTTAGTCGGAGACGCAACTATACTATTGCCTATTTTAATCTCCTCTTTAAGAGAGAGGTTAAACAAATGAGGTTGTACTCTCCCTATCAACTCGCAACTCTTAAATGGAGAGAAAGATTAATCTGCGCCTTTGTTGGTCTTTTGGTAGTAGGGATTCCTCCTCTCTTGATATCAATAGCACTGGCTGTAATGATTGGCATAATAATTGGAATCATGCTCATTCGCAATCTTATTTCTGTTGATGAAATCCCAACCATGACTAAATCAATATCTAATATCATAAGCATGGGTCTTTCATTGGTTGTTATTGTAATTCTAATCTATTTGGCGTATAATATTCATAAATACAGACATTTAGAAAAAATAGAGCGAATTTTAATTATTCTAAGTATAGTAGGAGTTATCAACAGTTATGGGATAGTTACTTCTATAGGTGCGGCTATCCGAAGAAAAGAGATTAGCGAAGAGGGAGAAATAAGCATTAAAGAAGCAATGATAACATCTTTTGTATGGATTATTCTTTTACTCGGCGCGATGTATTATGCAAAGACTCTCTTGTATAATATCGGCTTTTGAAGTGTAAAAGAGTCATTTGAATTGATTTAATCATGGGAAAAATATTAAAGGGCAGGGAGCAGAATGAGAAAATGAGGAGATAAATAAAAAATACCTCGATGATGAAGAATTGGGTCTGATTTGATGATGAGCCCTATGAGCGCTGAGCGGTAGTTTACTGACCTCTTTAATTTAATGTCTTCTTTAATCACATTTTAAGATTGAACAACAAGGGTGGCGCGTTTTATTACGCTCATTAGGTTTTTTTATTTTGAATAGTTTGAATCATTCTGCATGAAGATTTCCAGTCTATTATCCCTGAATTTAGATTTCACTACGTCTCCTTTTAAATCTCTCAGACTTATCCTTCTAATCATCTTTCCTACGTGTATCAACAACTCGTCTTCTTCTTGGAATAAGGTAAAATCTTTTTTTTCGAAACCCTCTGGAAATTTTATTTGTATTATTGTTTGATTTGTTTTTTCATCTCTAATAATTTTATGAGGGCTCCTTGGTTTTATAAGCCATTTAGGATCTTTGTTATCGTAGACCATATCTGAGGCTTTTTTTATCTGATCTAATCCCCTGATTTCGAAGGAGAATAATGGCATCTTAAATATCTCTGTATCTTTAAAGATTTTTTCAATCTCTTCAATATTTTTTCTATGGGACTCTTTCCATTCTCTAAAAAACGGTTCTGAAATAACATCCGGTATTATTCTATTTACTACGATTGCTTCTAGCGCTATATTGTATAGATCTAAAAAGGTAGCTATCCTGAGAGTCTCCTTGATAGACATTACCTCTGGTGTGGTGATTACTCGAATAGTCGTTTGTTTTGGATCAGACAACAAGACTCTTAATTTTTTCATTTCTTCGTATAAATTTAAAATCTCCACATAAACATCATCAGGCGGCATAGGAATGGAAGTCGCAAATTGAAACCTTCTCGCCACTCCCACCACTTTTCTTTCAATCTCTATTAATCTTAGTCCGTAAGCCTCGAGAAGATCAGGCAGAGATAAAAGACGGTAGGTATTTCCTGTGGGAGCCATGTCGACAATAATTATATCGTAATCGCTCTTCAAAAAATCTCTTATTTTTAGCAAGCCAAGAATTTCATCGAAACCCGGAGGTACTGAAAATTCATCTACGAAGGCCTTCTCGAGACCCCTAGACATTAAAAACTTTTTTATGTACTCTCCCGCGCTATTCCACCAGATTCTAAATTCGTTATTTATATCTACTTCTAAGGCATAAAGATTATCCATAACCTTTTTTGGCTCTCCAGTAAGTTCGATATCGAGGGAGTCTCCCAGAGAATGAGCAGGATCCGTCGATATTATCAGCGTTTTCAATCCTTTTTCTGCACACTTATAGCCCGTAATACTTGCATAGGAAGTTTTTCCAGTCCCCCCCTTTCCAGAAATCAGTATTATTCGCATGATTATAGATACTTTAAAACATATATAAATCAATTTAATCTACATTTGTTAAGGTGTAAAAATATGATTGGAGCGAGAATAATCCTATACGGAGAGTTTAAAAACGTTTCTAACGCAATAGAAAGCATGCAAAAGATTAACGAATACTTGGAAAGTATGGAAGAAGAAAATAAGATGAATATCGCTTTAGCTGCTTTTGGTGATGAGGAACTGTTCTGGAAAAAGACGGCTGAACTAAAGAAATTTTTGTTTGAAGATACTCCTTTCGAGAAAATTTCCGAAAAAATCGCTGAAAATTTGACTAAAGAAAAAAAGAGAAAAAAAATTGAAGTTGAGTAATCCTCCCACTCTTGATGAAGGTTAAGTAGAATGGATACTTCTCAACATCCTCTAATAAAGTCCACACCCTATCAACAGTGATTCAATACGAATAGGTTTTCTCGATTCTTCTCAACGCAATCCCAAACTTAAACTTCCCTTATTGCGGCTTTAACCTTCACAACTATGTCTGGAGAGATCTCACTCATGCCGTGCTCTGTTTTGGCATGTTCTACAACCTTCTCCAGGAGGTCATCCTCAGTTTCGGCACGGGCCTCGAAATCGCAATCCATTCCTACATCTCGGCAACGTAACATTTTAGCCATGTTCCCCTCCGGTTTGAAATATATTCGTGCTTACTTAAAATGAGAGGGCGCTGGGGGCATGAAGAGGAATGTATCTAATGCGCCCTCGAATGGCAGAAGATGGCTTTCAGTCTTCCCCCATATAATTACAATTTTCGCAATTTATACAAATAGCGTTATTAAAGAGTTAAAAAACAGTAAGCTAGAATGGAGATCCATACACGGCGAACTTGTGGTGAGCTCCAAGAGGTAGACACCTTGATCCAATATAAGAATTCATTCGGTAACCAGTTTGTAAAAGTATGCAGTAGGTTATTTTTCTAAAGATGAGATTATTTTTGTAGTTGTATTAATCAATATCAATATTGGAGTATGAGAAGAAGAATAAAAGAGGTAAAATTCTAATGAGAAAAAAAGCGTTTTATATCCTGCTATTTATGGCTCAAATTTGTTTTCTGCTCTTACTCTTACATTTCATTGACTTAACAGCCATCATATCGACTTTAACTTTGGCTGACCCTCTTCTAATTCTTTTCGTTTTTTTCCTTGAAATTTTTACTTTAGTCGTCTGGACGTTGCGATGGAAAGTATTGGTAGATCAACTGGGTAATCCTTGTACGTTAGGAAATATTTTTCAAGCGATTTTGATTGGAAGTTTTTTCAACAACATAACACCCGCAGTGCGTTCTGGAGGTGAGCCTATTCGAGCATATGTTTTAACAAGAAGGTACGGTATTCCCTTCCGATCATGCTTTGGTACGGTTTTAGGAGAAAGAATTATCGAAACTATTCCTTTTATTGTTTTAATAGCAATCGGGTTTTTTTTATCTGCTATTTTAGTCAGGCCAGATATAGCGGCCTCGCTTTTAGGCATTCTGGCGTTTTTTGTGTGGGTTTTTGTTACTATTGTATATACGATTTCGCGAGAAAGCATCTCCACAAAATTTGGACTGGTATTGTTCCGTGTCATAGGCGACAAGAGGTGGATAGATCAATTAAAGGATTTTCGACTGAGTACAATGCTTGCTTGGTCCGATAAGAAAATTTTTAATCTGATTGTTGGCTTTTCTACGGTTTACTGGTCTATTGAGTTGCTGAAACACTATGTGATTTTCAGGGCGATTGGTTTCGAAGTTTCTATAGTTTATGTAATTATAGCATATATCATTATTCGGACATCTGGTCTAGTTCCGGTACCCGGAGGTTTAGGCGTGATTGAAGGGGCCAGCATTGGTGTTTACGTATTATTAGGAGTACCTACGGCTGTTGCAGCTACTCAGACTATAATTTATCGGTTTTTTTCGTTCTGGTTTATTTCATTGATAGGAATGATCTCGACTGTCCAATTCGGCTTTCAGGAGATCTTTGAGCGATGGGTAGAAGAATAATTTGATTGGAATGTTATTTGATAACAGTATTTAGTTTTCCGCTTAAGAATCCGTCCTTCGCCTTTATTGTTCCACCTCTATCCGTACCTGCTATTACCAAGAATTTGTTATTTGGGTTATTGGGGTTATCTACCATCGAGATTAATCCAGTGTTCCATCCTGTTTCGATGCCCTCTTTACCATCTATAGACCATGAATCGTCAATTTTAATGAACCTTGGATAAATTCTATTGTTAATTCTGGAAGATAAACTGTTTACTGCGGGACCCCCGACTAAGATCAAATTTTTCTTTAGTATTTTCTCATTTACATCTGTATCCATGATAATTTCAGATTTAACCGCTAAATCATTCCACAGGAATTCTTTAATTTGGTAAGCGCATTCGTAATCGGTAATAGGCGCGTTTTTTCCGCACACTATTTTCAAATCTGCATTCAAAAGAGCAACTTCGAGATCGGGATCCATAAAACTGAATTCTTCGTCATCAATTATTTTGATTTCCTTCATGTAAATATAAGAGTAACCGAGTATATCTCTGGACCTCTGACATACTAAGACCTTGTGAGGTCCTTTTTTCATGTAATACTTTCCGAGAGGTATCCATCTCCACTCTTTGTTGGTTATTGTAACTAAGTCTTTGATAGACCCGTTTATTTCCGGTTGCAGATATCCCTCATCGAGATCATCGTACTCTCCATCTTCTGGAGTCGCAAGTTTGCATTTCGCAAATATAGTATATTTCCCGTTTTCGGGAGCATTAAATATAACAGTAGCAGAATCATCCGACATCCAGTAATCGTCCCAGAATACAACCTTATCTTTAATTATCTTCTCTCCTTTTGGTACCTCCACTCCCCTAATTTTCATGTCGTCGATATTGTACCTTTTTCCTCCAACTTCAATCGCCTTTAGATATAAATAAGAATTTTTCTTTCCACTATGGCGAACAGATATTTGGTTCTGCCCCTTTCCGAGAGGATAGAGTCCTAAAGATATCCATTCCCAATCCTTGTTTTCAATAGAAACCGTAGGATTAGGACTGTCGTTTATGCTTACCTTTAACCAACCTTTTTCTTTGGTCTTGCAAAGTAATTTTATTTCGTATTTTCCAAATTTTGGAGCGTCAAAAGTGACATTTGCAGAATCTTGCCCGTCTAAGTAATCATTTAAAAATATTACGTAATCTGAAAAAATACCCTCTCCAGCGTGAGAATCTACACCCCTCCAGAATATATCATCCAAATGATATATCAAGGTTAGCGAAGGTATAACCGTAAGGATAAGTATGGTTAATATGACGGATCCATATCTCATATTAATCACCCTTGAACTTTGGATAATTTCAATTGAAAAATTTAACGGTATGTGACAAAATAATGAATATCGACGAAATAGCATTTAAATACGCATTGAAAAACGCATTAGAACATAATGGGAGAGCAAATATAAATCCTGTCATGGGAAAGGTACTTGCTGAGGTTCCAGAAGCAAAATTAAGAATAAATGAGGTAGCAAAAATAGTGAAAGACGTGGTTGGTAGGGTAAACTCCCTTACTTTAGAAGAACAAGAAAATTTACTCTCCGAATATGAATTTGAGTTAATAGAAACAAAAAAAGAAAAAGAACTGCCCAAACTTCCTAATATTGAAAAATATGAAAGAATTAGACTTAGATTCTCGCCAAATCCCTCTGGACCTCTCCACATAGGGCATGCTAGAACGGTTGTATTGAACGACGAGTTCAAGAAATTATACGATGGAGACTTCATTCTCAGGTACGAAGACACCGATCCAAGGAGAGTCGATCCTTCTGCTTATAAAATGATATTAGATGACATAAAATGGCTTCACGTTAACCCAGATGAAATCTATTATCAATCAGATCGCTTAGATATTTATTATAAGTACGCTAAAAAGTTATTAGAAACCAGGAGAGCATATGTTTGTCAATGTAAGGGAGAAGAGATATGGAACTATCAAATTAAAGGAATTGCATGTCCTTGTAGGGATTTAACAGACGATGAGCAATTTGAAAGATGGGAAAATATGTTCAACGGTTATTACAGAGAAGGAGATGCTATATTAAGGATCAAGACAGATTTAAATCATTCTCTCACAGACGTGAGGGACTGGAGTGCTTTAAGGATAGTGGAACATGATCATCCAAGAAAAAAAGCGAGATTATGGCCTTTTATGAACTTTTCAGTTGCAATAGATGATCATTTAATGAAAATATCTCATGTATTAAGAGGTAAAGATCATGAGAGGAATACAATAAAACAAATTTTTATTTATGATTATTTTAGTTGGGAAAAGCCTGAATTCATTCATCATGGTAAACTTACGGTTGAAGGCGTCTCAATGAGTACTTCAAAAGTCAGAAGAGGAATAGAAAAAGGCGAATATACCGGATGGGACGATCCAAGATTAATAACACTCAAATCTCTCGAAAAAAGAGGATTCGATCCCACCGCTCTAAGAGAATTCGTGATTGATTTTGGTATTAAAGATTCCGATGTTTCCGTTAGTTGGAAAAATTTATACTCATACAATAAAAAGAAAATAGATCCAAAAGCAAAAAGATATTTTTTTGTCAAAGACCCTGTGCTCCTATCAATCAACGCTCAAGAGAAAAAAGAATCTCACATTCCTTTCCATCCTGACCATCCAGAACGCGGCTTCAGAAAATACGTTTTAGAACCATCAGATAATATTATAAATTTAATGATATCTAAGGAAGATGCATTATTTTTAGATATAGGAACTGAAATAAGACTAAAAGATTTGATGAATGTTTTTTTAAAAAGCAAAGAGCCTCTTATTGCAAGTAACATTGAAGACAAACTTGATGTAAAAAAGATACAATGGATTTCTGAGGGGATTCCTTGTAAGGTACACATGCCGACAGGCGATATCGCAGAGGGATTATGTGAGAAGTCATGTTTAGATCTTGAAGAAGGAGAAATTATTCAGTTCGAGAGATTCGGTTTCGTTAGGATCGACAAAATAAATAAAGATGTGACAGCATACTACGCTCATCCGTGATAACATGTCAAGGGTAGAGAGGATTAGCATATCTATTCCAAGCAACCTTCTCAAAGAATTTGACGGCATTATGGAAAAAAGAGGGTATACTAGCAGATCAGAGGCATTAAGAGACGCTATAAGGGACTATATCGCAGATTACAAATGGATGAGCGAACTAGGGGGAGATCATGCCGGATCAATAACGATGCTTTTCGATCACGATCAAAAGGGCGTCTTAGAAACGTTAACAGAACTGGGACATAAGTATCACGACGTAATAGACACCTCCATACACATACATCTGAAAGAGGAAAACTGCTTAGAGGTGATCATAGTTAGGGGCGATTCAAAAAGAATCCGTGAGTTAACCGAAAAGATGATGAGTATTAAAGGAGTTAAGCATGTAAAATTAACCACCACCTCAGTAGATTAGTGATATCTTCAAAGACTCAGCCGAGACTTTTCGACGTGGGCGTGTAGCTCAGCCAGGATAGAGCACCGGGCTTCGGACCCGGGTGTCCAGGGTTCAAATCCCTGCACGCCCGTTATACAAAATTGTAGAGAAAAATGAAAAGCCAGATCGTTATACGAAGAATGACGCATGCAGATCTTATAAGGGTAAAGGAGATAGAACAACTCTCCTTTCCGGAGCCATGGTCACATCAAGCGTTAGAATATATGCTTTCCTGGCATCCTAAAGGCTGCTGGGTTGCTGCGGTTCATAAAGAAGTTGTAGGATACTCCATTCACGTTTTAGAGTATAAAGACTTAGGTCATCTCTTGAAATTGGCTGTAGATCCTATATGGAGGAGGAAAGGCATTGGTAAGGCTCTAGTTCTCCGACTAATGGATGAACTTAGGGCCATAAATGTAAAATCCCTAAAACTGGAGGTTAGAGAGAGTAACTCAGCAGCAAGAATAATGTACAAATCACTCGGGTTCATAGAAACGAGGAAAGTTCCGAGATACTATTTCAACGGCGAAGACGCAGTAATAATGTTAAAGCATTTGTGAAATGCAGCGTTTTGGAACGTGGCTCGGGTGGTTACCTCCTTCTACTCATTTATCTTTTGGGGTATCCTTATCCTTTTTTTCTTTTTCTTTTTGTTTACCTTTGCGTAACACACATTCTATGCACATCTTCTTACCTCTTCATATTATGAAGTAGATATAAATTATAAAGTATTTAAACTATAAAGTTTAAAGTTATACAGCAACTATAATAGAGGTAACCGACTATGCAAGAAGAAAGCAAATCTGAATGTAAAACCGCTAATGATGTATGTTTATGCCCGTTAGAGGGCATAATTAATACCATCAGCAAAAAGTGGACCCTACAAATTATAGCTATTATTGGCAACCACAAAAATATAAGATACAACGAAATTAAAGGAAAATTAGGAGATATTAGTCCAAAAACTTTAGCCGATAGACTAAAAGAATTAGAAAAGGGAGGGCTTATTGAAAGGAAAACATTTGCAGAAATCCCCCCAAGAGTAGAATATTCCCTTACAAAAGACGGAGAAGAATTAAGAAAGGCGATAATGCCTTTGATGGAATGGACTTATTCAAGAAAGGGCTCTGTTTAGTAATATAAAGAAAATAATATAAGGACAATAATATAGAAGATTTCTAAGCCTCTTTGGCGTTAGAGTATCATTCCATGATTTTCTTCAATCTCTCTATACCTTCTTCTAATCTTAAGGGAACATTTTTTTGATTTATCTCTTTGAAAAGCCTCACCATCGTTGGAGGCTCTAATCCGTGAGATTCTAGGAGATCTATATCGCTCAAAATTTCTTTTACATATCCCTTCGCGATTATTTTTCCGTTATATAACAAAAATACCTTGTCACAGACCTCCGCAACCATATCCATGTCATGGGTAGCAATTATCTTCGTGATGCCAAAACTTTTCAAAAATTCTATCAATTCTTTTCTTGCACGGGGATCTACGTTGCTCGTCGGCTCGTCTAGTACCAGTATTTCAGGATTCATGGAGAGAACAGTCGCTATGGAGACCCTTTTCTTCTCACCAAAACTTAGGTGGTGCGGCGATCTCTCCTCGTAACCATGCATATCCACTTGACTCAACGCCATCTCAACCCTTCTTTCTACCTCATCTCTTGAAAAACCCATGTTTATGGGACCGAAAGCAACATCATCAAATACGGAAGGAGAGAACAACTGGTCATCCGGGTCTTGAAATACCAAACCAATTTTGCTCCTGATTTCTTTAATATCTTTATCCATATCCATGTCCATAACTCGAACTAAGCCATTGTTACCCCTTAAAATTCCGTTTAAATGTAGGAGCAACGTAGATTTACCTGATCCGTTGGGACCTATCAAACCCACACTCTCTCCTTCGAAGATCTCGAGATTTATTCCCCTCAGCGCCTCTGTGCCGTCTGGATAGGTGTAATTCAAGTCCTTAATTTCCACTATTTTTTTCGATGTCACGTTATCACCAGCATGTTTATTAAAATTAGATACATGATGAAGGGGACAATAAAGAGAATATCACGCTTATTAATCTCAAAATCATCTAAAGTTCTCATTTTACCTGTAAATCCTCTCGAAACCATGGAAATATATACGCGCTCTGCTCTCTCGTAAGATCTTATAAATAAAGTCCCGATTATAGTTCCGGTGGTTTTAATATGCCAAATTCTACCGCCGTTAAAACTCCTCGAGTCTTTTGCTCTCTTCATTCTTATCATTTCATCTAAGAGCACGAATAAATAACGATAAAAGAAAGATAAGATCATTACCATAACTTTTGGGACTCCTAAACTTTCAAATGCCTTTAAAATCCTTTGAAATTTTGTGGTTGATACCAATACAATCATAGTTAAAACAGAGAGCCAGGATTTTATCAATACGTTCCATAGTATAATTAAACCACCATAACTTACGGATAAATGCAAAGATCCAAAACTATAGGAGCCTGCTATTTCTCCTTGTTTTAAAAACGGAATGAAAATGGCTACTAAAAAAACAAAAGGTATTACTACGAGAGATCGCTTTAAAATAAATCTTAACGGCACCTCTGAGATTAAAATAACTATAAAAATCAAAAGGAAATAGAGTAAGAACTTCTTAAACTCTACAGGAGATGTCAATATTACGAAAAATATGAGAATAAAGATAGAGATTACCTTAATTCTTGGATCTAATTTGTGTATTGGGCTGTCAAGATCTGCATACTTATCTAAAAAGTCATGTTCCATTCCTTTTTTCTCCTTTCAATGCTTTTCCTATACCGTACATAAGCAAGAAGATTAAAAGTGTGCCTATCAATCCAGCCAGAGACGCCGCTAGTTTAAAGTTACTTATCCCGGGTATTGCGTAGTCTGACATTGGTGAGCGAATGACTTCTTTTCCTTTTGAGCTAAATCCTTTATCCTCCGCTATTCTTTCAAGACCATCTGGACTTGAAGAGGCGTAAAGAGAAATTACTCCTGCAATGACCAAAGAGATTATTAATCCGGCATGCCACCATTTTAACCCCATTTCATCACCTTAAACTTTGGGCAGTTCCAATAAGTCTGGTCTAACCCTTCGGACGTATGCAACAACCGTAATCGTAATCCCTGCCTCAATGATCCCTATAATTGCGTGTATGCTTACCATAGCCGGTAAAACATAGTTGAGTGGAACCGTTCCTGAAAAAGCAAGTTCTATCGCTGTAGCGGCGGATGCCAATACCACGGCGAGCCATCCAGCGAATCCAGCACCAATTAACAAACCTTTAACTCCACCTATAAAACTTTTTATTCCCGAATAAATGTAATAGCCCAGTATAGTGCCGATTAAGCCCATGTTAAATATATTTGCTCCCAGCGCAAATATCCCTCCATCTTGGAAAAATACTGCCTGAACGATAAAAACCGTTGACATCACGATACTACCTGCGAAAGGACCTAAAAATATCGCGGACAAGACTCCACCAAGCAAGTGTCCTGATGTACCGACTGCAATGGGTATGTTCAACATCTGCCCCGCGAATATAAAGGCTGCCAAAACACCCATCAGGGGTACATGTCTTTCTCCAAGCCTTTTGTTAGATCTAACGATTGCATAACCTATTATCACCGCCGTAATAATCCACATCACCATCCATACACCGTTGCTCAAAAATCCGTCGGGTATATGCATCCTCACACCGGTAATACTTTTTTATAAATTATTAATACTGATTAGGTCTATGGTATTACTATCTTCTATAAAAGTATGACGATTCTCCTCCCAACAATATTTTTTGGAAAAACACGATTTAACGGTTGAATAATGAATAATGATTTTATTGTAAATTGATCTTGTAAAAAAGCCCAAAAAGCACTATTTTAAATATATATAACAGACTTATATTTCTTAGGTGGGAAAATGAGGGTTTCTGAGATTTTGTGGAAACAACAAAAGAAGAAAGAAGAGGACTTTAAGAAGACATATGGTATTACAATAGATCCTGCGACAAAAGAGATGTTAGAATACGCCCGAGAAAAAAAAATTCCTACGGTATTCGATAGAGTGGAAAAGTTTGAGGCTGTACTTCCTGTAATAGAGGCGGTAAGGTGTCCATTTGGTTCTCTTGGAGTTTGTTGTAGAAACTGCGCGAATGGTCCGTGCAGAGTATTGCCTGAAGATCCTGGATTCTTGCCCAAGTTATACAGGATTAGGTTCGATGCTACAGAGGGAATATGCGGTGCAAACAAAGATCTTATCGTGGCGAGGTCATTATTGAGATTTGTGGCAGGAGGTACTGCTGCTCACGTAGAGCATGGAGTTCATGTCGCTGAGACTCTAATGAAGGCGGGAAAAAAAGAGACATCATATAAAATTACAGATAAGGAAAAACTTCTCTATATAGCAAACAAATTAGGAATAGAAACAGAAGGAAAAAAAATAGAAGAGATAGCCACAGAAGTAGGGTTAGAAGCATGGAAAGATTTTGTTGGCACTTTAGAAAGAGATTACATGGTATTTGCAGAGGAATTTACTCCAAAAAAGAGAGTAGATAAATTAAAAGAATTGAGAGTATTTCCAAGGAGCGGTTATAAAGAAATAGCAGAGGCTATGCATCGAACTACACAAGGAGTTGATGCAGATCCAGTTAATATCATTTTACATGCGGTTAGATGTGGATTGTCAGATTTTTACTCACTGTTGATATCTACTTTACTCCAAGATGTTATGTTTGGAACTCCTTCTATAGTAGAGACGGAGATTAATTTTGGTGTGTTAACAGAAGATAACGTAAACATAATCGTACATGGACACGTCCCATTGCTTTCTGAAAAGATAGTAGAATGGTCGGAGAAGTTAGAAGAAGAGGCAACGACAACAGGAGCAAACGGTATTACAGTCGCAGGGATATGTTGTACAGGAAACGAGGTATTATCCAGACATGGAATTCCTCAGATTGGTAATACGTTGCAGCAAGAATTGGCTATTTTAAGTGGAGTTGTAGATGCATTTACGGTAGACGTACAATGCGTTATGCCAAGTCTAGCAAATGTAGCTTCTTACTATCATACGAAGCTTATAACAACCCAAAACGAGGCAAAGATGCCCCAAAACGAAAATATAATTCATATTGAGTTCTCAGAAGAAAATGCCGATGAGGCAGCAGAAAAAATCGTTAAAGAGGCAATAAATAATTACAAAAATAGATCTAACGATATAAAATTGATAGATGAGAAAACAAAATTGATAGCTGGGGTATCAGTAGAGGCAATATTGAATCTGCTAAAAGGAGATCTCACTCCTTTGTTAGATGCGATAAAGGGGGGAGCCATTAAGGGAGCAGTTGGTATCGTGGGTTGCAACAATCCTAAAGTTACCCATGACTACAATCATGTAAATTTAGCCAAGGAACTTATAAAAAGAGACATATTGGTCGTAACAACAGGCTGTTCAGGGCATGCCTTAGCAAAAGCGGGATTATTGGTACCCGAAGCCAAAGAATATGCTGGAGAAGGCTTAAAAGCTATATGCGAAGCATTAGGCATACCACCAGTCTTACACATGGGATCTTGCGTAGATAACTCAAGAATATTCTTATTACTCGGTGCTTTAGCAGATGCATTAGATGTGGATTTAAGTGATCTGCCTGTAGCCGCTTCTGCACCAGAATGGGCTACAGAAAAGGCAGCAGCCATAGGTACAGGTGCTGTAGCATTAGGTTTGCTAGTACACTTAGGCGTGGTCCCTCCTGTAGCTGGAAGCGAACTTGTGTCCAATGTACTCGCCGTAGATGCAGAAGGTCTATTCGGAGGAAAGTTTGTTGTAGAGGTAGATCCAAGAGAAGCAGCTGGTATAATCGAAAATCATATAGAAGAGAAAAGGAAAGCATTGGGAATATGATTTAAGTTTTCCTTTGTCTCCTTTTATTTTTTTACCTGAATTAAAACCGAGAAGCATTATTTTATAAAAATATTGCCCTCAGATAGAGAAATTCCTATTTTGAAACAATTTCGGTCTCTTTCATCCAATCTATTGTCTCTTTAAAGGCTTGGGGAAAGGGTGTGTATTCTAGACCAAGTTCTTCTTTGGACTTCGTGTTATCTAACATGAATCCGTGTTCCAAGAATCTAACGAAATCCTTTGCAAGATGCGGTGGTTTCTTTGTGACTGAAGCCATTGCTGTCTGAAAAGTAGCCAGAAGCCTAACCATCGTATCTGGTATTGTTCTCTTCAGGGGAGGAATGCCAGCAACTTCGCTGATAAGGTCATAGATTTCTCTCATAGAGAGATTACCTCCAGAAAGAATGTACCTCTCATCTGGTTTCCCCTTTTCTTTTGCAAGGAGTAAGCCCTTAACCACGTCATAGACGTACACTAATGCTACTTTAGTATTCGGGAAGATTATTCCTGGAGTCTTTCCTTCAAGAAAATCTAAGACCACTTTTCCCGATACTTTCGTATCTCCAGGTCCGAAAACGGCTGAAGGATGAATTCTAACGAGATAGAGGCCTTCAGAAGATATTTTGAGAGCTTCTTGCTCTGCAAAATATTTAGACTTTGTGTATTGGCTAAGATGGTATTCTCGGTGTTCCGTTTGCTCGTTACCTATCTCTCCTTTCTTCTGACCAAGTGCCGCTGCAGTACACACGTAAATAGCCTTGTTAATCCCCTGACTTAAAGCCTCACTCAGCAAGAACTTAGTTCCTTCCACATTGATCCTATAGTAATCATTGATGTCCGGAATCCACCATTCGTAAATATTTGCAAGATGAAAAAGAGTATCGCAGCCCTTCATCTCGCCGGATAAAGACCCTCTATCTAAAATATCACCATAAGTTATTTCTACGCCAAGACCCTCTAAGGTTTTAACATCGCTGGTCTTCCTTGTAAGAGCCTTTACTTCCTCTCCTGAGGTTACTAAGGCTTCAATCAATTTAGTGCCAATAAAACCAGTTCCTCCGGTAACAAAAGTAGTCAACTTAACCGACCCTAAAAAACATTAGTTACTGCATATTTAATATTTGGCCAAGTGAAAGAAAAAATTCTATATATTTCATCCTTATTTAACAATATTCTTAAGTTCTTTTAAAACATCTTCTTCCTTTTCTAAGACTATAGCACCTTTTTTTCTAAGATCGGATAAGATTGCGGTGGTTTCTCCACCTGTAAAGTCTCTATCTTCTGGCGGAGTCTCATCAATTATTATTAGGGGCTTTTCTTTTAATGCAAAAAGAGCGGCTTCGAGATTTTTGAAATTACCCGTCCCAAAAGGCATATTCGTTAATATTACAACATCAGATTTTTCGATCATTTCTATATTAGCTTCGTGTGCTTCTTGAGTTATGGGAGAAAAAGGTGCCTCGGTAACGCATTGTATAGAAAAGTGTTGAGCAACCTCAAAATCTGTATCAAGAACATTAAGCACTCCCGCCGTAACTTCATATCCCTTCTCTATTAGTTGGTGCATTAACTGGGCTCCAGAGCCTCCGCCACATATAATGTGAACCGTCCCCTTGGATTTTTTTCTTTTATCTTTAATTGGAAAGGGAATAACGTATATCAGACTCGTTATTGGGTGTCTTTTTATAACTGTGTCGATATGAAACGCTTTTTTGATATTTTCTGCTGTTAAAACCTCCTCAGGAGTACCTATTGACAATATCTTTCCACGATCTAAAATAACGAGGGTATTACAGTAACGAGCAGCGAGATTAAGGTCATGGATGGCAGTTATAACTGTCAGCCCTTCTTGAGCGAGCCTCTTAATTAGGCCCAATATCTCTATTTGATAATTTATGTCTAAGTTAGCGGTAGGCTCGTCCAACAGGAGAACCTTAGGCTCTTGGGTTAGAGCCCTGGCAATTATGATTCTCTGCATCTCACCTCCGCTTACCTCTCCAATGAGTCGATCCGCTAAATGTAATGTGTTTGTTAGTTCCATGGCTTTTTTTGCTATTTTTACGTCTTCGTGATCTTCGCTTTCGAATCTCCTTAAATGAGGACTTCGACCCATGAGTACAATATCGATAACGGTAAAATCGAAATTTATGGATGTATGTTGGGGTACCACTGCCATTTTTCTTGCGATTTCTATGCTCTTCATACCAAATACATCTCTTTCATCAAGAAATACCGTTCCAATACGGGGTTTAAGGATTTTACTTATCGTTTTGAGTAAAGTCGTCTTTCCAGAGCCATTAGGTCCGATTATTCCAATAAAATCGCCCTTACTAGCAGATAGATTGATCTTTTCAAGAACTTTCATGCCTCCATAGTATGAATGGACGTCTTTTACTTCTAACATGGATTCACCCAAAAGAGGATTTTTTGACCCTTAATAAATAAAGAAAGAAGGGTGCCCCAAAGAATGTTGTTATTATACCGACTGGAATCTCAGTAGGAGCAATTATTGATCTAGCCAAGGTGTCTGTCCAAACAAGGAATATGCCTCCGACTAAAGCAGAGGCGGGAAGAAGTATACGATGGTCTGGACCAACCAAAGTTCTCATGATGTGGGGTATTATCAAGCCTACAAATCCAATTATTCCGCCAACTGAAACTGCGACACCCGTTAAAAGAGAAGCCAAAAGGAGTATGATCTTCTTAATTTTTTCAACCTCAATCCCCAGATGTTGAGCAGGTTCTTCTCCTAACAACATTAAGTTAAGATCGCGAGCGAACAAAAAAAGTACTGCTGTTCCTGCTATAACAGGGAGAAATATCATAAAGACGTGGTTCCAACCACGTCCGCTTAATCCCCCCATTAACCAGAAAACGATTTGATGCAGACTCTCTCCTGCCATGTACATAACAAACGATGTTAGGGCGGAGAGGAATGCTGCGATTGCAATACCTGATAAAAGGAGAGTAGCAATAGGTACCCTTCCGTCGACCTTGGCAATGTTATAAACAAGGAAAGCAGCAAGACTAGCACCTAAAAAAGCGCCGATAGGTAGGGTAAACATTCCGAGACCTAAATCAATGCCAGAGATTATTATAAGAGATACGCTTAACGCAGCACCAGATGATATTCCTATTATAAAGGGATCTGCCATAGGGTTTTTGAAGAGACCTTGCATAGTGGCTCCTGCTACGGCAAGGGACGCTCCAACGAGGATTCCAAGGATTATGCGTGGAAGTCTTATCTCCAATATAATTGTTTCTTCTATACTTGACCAGGTCTTTGTAAATATTATGCCGCTAACAGGTAATTTACTTATTAGTATCTTCGTCGCGATAAGAGGAGAGATCTGGACAGGACCTATGACAGTAGTAAGGATGACCGTTATTACTAGAATTAGGATTAGTATCAGAATAGAGGATCTCCACTTCAAGAATTTTTTGAGTTGTAGTTCTCCATATTCTTCTCTCGCATAAAGCGAACTGTGCTTCTTTTTTATTTTTTGATATATTCTGGGTGTATGCATTTTGCAAATTCCTCTAGCGCTTCTACTATCCTTGGACCAGGCCGGTTAACAATATCGGAGTCCACTACATATAACCTGCGGTTTCTAATTGCGGCAGTATTTTTTAAACGATCTTCGTTTTTAACGTATTCGTAAGTCTCGTTGGACATACCCAAAGCGACTATTATGACTTGTGGGTCTTCCTTAATTATAGTTTCCAAGTTTATAATTGGATATCTCGTGGCGTTCCCAGCAATATTGATTCCGCCTGCCGCTCTAATAAGATCGTCTTCAAAGGTGTTTTTACCAGCGGTTCTCAAGGGATCGTGCCATAGCAAATAGAGAACTCTGGGTCTCTCGTTTTCTGGTAAATTACCAGCCTTCTCTGTGATAGCGTTAATCCTTTTTTCCATATTTTTTAACAAGATGGACGCTTCTCCACTTTTCCCCGTTAGATTTCCTATCATCCTAATTTTTACTAGGACATCTTCCAAGGTGTTATATTGTATCACAACCACATCAAAACCAAGTCTCCTAAGACTCTCGATATTCTCTCTTCCAGTCAGTGGAGAGGCAATGACCAAATCAGGTCTTAATGAAATCACCTTTTCCAAGTTTACCGTACTAAATCCTCCAACCTTTTCCTTTTTCTTAGCCTCTTCCGGATAATTGCAGTATTCTGTTACGCCAACTATTTTATCTTCTAATCCTAAGGCGAAGAGAATTTCGGTGTTACTTGGTGCTAAAGAGACAATTCTCTCAGGTCTCTTATGTAACGTTTGTGAATAAGTATCCTCACTTGATTTTTCGAATGTGATGCATCCTAACGAGCTTACAATCAGAGTTATTGTAATAAACAGTATAATCTTGTTTTTTTCCATTCCTTAACCCACATTACTAAATAATTACCTCTAAAGCATTATTTGAAGGCCTGACGCTGATTTTTTTCTTGGGATTTATATAGATTTCTGCCCCGATACAAAACAATTTTTATTCGATGCGTACCAAAACTAAAATCATGAAAGTTAGATTCGCAATATTACTCATGTTTACATTATCTTTTTGTTCCTTGGTGGTGAATGGATTAGAAGAGAGCATAGACGTAGTAATTACTCCATCTCTGGTTGATGTTTTGGAGACTTATCCCGGAAAATTCAACGACTTGGGAGTTTTGGAGGTCAATCATTCTTTGGATTTACTAAAACCAACGCTAATTTTAGATTTTGACGAAAATAAATTCTACCTACCCGGTAACTTAAAAAAAGTTATGGAAGTTACCGATAAACCCGTCCATCTAAGCATAGTAACTAGAAAAAATTCTTCACTGGGCGAATCATTCATAACAATTTCTATTAGACCAAGAGACATTCCAAATCTAATTTTATGGGAGGATTCGATTCCAGTCGAAATACAAGAGAATCCTAAGATCAGGTTTAATAGCGATTATATACTACCAGGAGAAGAAAAAAAACTTAAGAACATAACAATTTTGTTGAAACCCGACAAATCCTTAAGTATATTGTTTGTAGGCTATAAAAGCGATGATTTAGAGGTTATTCCCCAGAAAAAAATAGAAAAATACATTAATGTTCAGAAGGAAGATTTTTCGTATCAAAGAGACCCAATTACTGTTTGTAAGATAACTGTATCTCCCCCTCTCATCTCATTCTCTCCAATTTCAGGAAAAATCGAATTTAAATATAAAAAAGTTCCTTTTTTAGCATTCTACCCTGAAATTCCTACTTTTCTCAGCCCAATTGTGATATATGTATCATTATTTTTCGTTGGAGTTTTGTTGTTTTTTTTCGGGAAACAAAGATTGTTTAAAGCCGAGCATCTTAGGATAGGTGCTAAACTCACGAATAACTTCAAAAATAAGTTTTATAAGTATGGAGAAAGTTTTAAGTATGTTATAAGCAAAAAAAAGGAAGAAAGAAAAATATCTAAAGAAAAAACGAGAATTACGAATTTACTTAAAGAATTAAACTCTGATTTAAAGAAAGGGAAGATTACGCAAAAAGCTTATGAAGAATTGTATACAGAGTACAAGACGGCTCTGATAAATTTGGAAGAGGAAGAAATTAAGTTAAGGGATAAAATATCTAAATTAAAACACGAGGAAGACAGATTAAGGGTAGAATTGGAGAAACTCGATACTTTAAATAGATTAAAAGGAGTCAGAGACTACGAATATAAGAGATCAAAAATACTAAGCAAAATAAAAGTAATAAATAAAGAGATCGAAGAGAAAAGTAAGGTGTTGTAGGGGATGATAGTATGACAATATTTAGGGTTAAGACAGGAATTCCAAATCTTGATGAATTGATTGAAGGTGGAATACCACGTGGCCTTACAGTCTTGGTATCTGGCGGTGCTGGCGCGGGCAAAACAATATTCGGAGTACAGTATTTGTACAAGGGGGCAGCAATTTACGATGAACCCGGAGTATATCTTTCTCTCGAGTTAAGTCCTCTTCATATTAGATGGGCCATGCGTAGATTTGGTTGGGACTTGGAAGGTTTTGAGAAAAAAGGATTACTAAAATTCATTGACGCATCTCCTGTGAGAATCGGCACGGCCATTAAAGATGAGTACATAATGTCTCCTCCAGGATTTTTGGGAACTAAACAATTCTCTGCCAGGTCTATAGGGGAAATTATCGAAAAAACGGTAGAGGAAATGGGTGCTCAGAGAATAGCGGTAGACCCAATATCTTCCTTGTTGTTGCAGCACGACAGCATAATGGCTGTAAGAGGAGAAGTATTATCAGTAGTAAAATCTTTAGGCAATACAGGCGCTACCAGTTTGTTGGTATCAGGAATAGGAGGAAAAGACCAAATAAGCACCTTTGGCATGGAAGAATACGTTACCCAGGGAGTGATAGTTTTACACTACGCTGGGACGGGAGATAAATGGGAGAGAAAGCTTCAGATACTTAAAATGCACAACACGAAGCATTTAACTCAATTAATTCCCTTTGAAATAACCGATTCGGGCATAGAACTCAGAAAACAGTTCTAGGCATTATCATTCAAAAACTAAATTCGTTCCGAAGTTATTATTTAGACATTGAATAGATTACTTTCGAAAATTCATTACGTGCTATATTGTTTTTTCATAGTTATATAAAGTATATTTTAATAAATTAGCAAGTACAGTGATCCGCGATGCTTTTTTATTCCTTGAGATCTCTACTTTGGAATAATACTTCTATATACTTTAGTATTACTAAATTAAATGCTGATAACAAAAGATTCAAATATAATGACATCGCTAAGGTAACTTTACTTCCGGGTGATAACATGAAAATCAGAAAAATAAAGAAAGAAATAAGGTACGGCGCCTGCGACTGCAAGATGACCTGCATGTAGGGCAGCAGTGTACAAATCATCAATTTTTTATTTTTATTAGTTTTTTGTTAAAGTAAGTACCAAATAAATCTTAAAGAGGTTAAAATGGTTGAAGAACGTTTGAGAACATACGTATGTAAGAAATGCGACTTCTACACGGAAGGAGAATCATCAGAGTGTTATGCATTCAAAGTAATTAAAAAATTAGTAGGAGAGGGTAAAGTAACGTGGGAAGAGTTGTGAAATTTACGCTCTTTCCAACTTAACGGTCAATGGAATACCACCCCTCTGATTTTAGTTTTTTCTGGAAAGATTGATAGATTCATTGAGTCTTAGTAGATAGCAACTTTGCTTTTTCAGCCACTCTTCTTCCCAAGGTCTTGGCGATTTCGAGATCGTTTTCAGTGGGTGGGTGATCAGCCATGGCACCTGAAACAGAAGATGCGCCATAGGGACTTCCTCCCCCAACCTCCAACGAAAAAAGTCTCTGTTCTGAGTATGGAACTCCAACTAAAATCATTCCGTGATGTTAGAGTGGAATCATCGAGGTTATGATGGTTGTTTCCTGTCCTCCGTGGATAGTACTCGTGCTCGTGAACACGCCAGCTACTTTGTCTATTAACTGTCCTTTAAGCCAAATATCCGTAGTTCTATCTATAAATTGTTTCAATTGAGCACTCATATTTCCAAATCTTGTGGGAGTACCAAATACAATCCCGTGGGCTTTTATGAGGTCTTCATTGGTTGCAATCGGAATATCAGCCAACTCCTCCTTAACCTTTTTGAGCCTCTCGTTAGCCTCGATTACCTCTTTAGGTATCAATTCAGGAACTTGTCTTAAAGAAACCTCAACATCCTCGATCTCTGAGGCGCCCTCCGCAACTGCCCTCGCGAGTTTAGCCGTATTGCCGTACATACTGTAAAAAACAACTAAAACGTTGGTTTTAACCATAAATACACCTCCCCACTGAATTGATTTCGTTCAAACTCTTTTTTATCTGTCCTTGTATCAGTTGCATTCGGTCATTTGATATATCAAGCGTATCCTTTAAGGTGAGTATAAGTGCATTGGCGAACATGTACGGTGGAAAAATAAACCAGTATAAAACCCTTGCTACCTGCTTATTTTCAATAATCTTAGTCAGGAAGATATGAGAAAAATCCCGTTTGCTATCTAGTTAGCATTTTCAAACCACTTCTTTGGCAAGTTATCAAATTGGTAACTTTCCTGTACCCCAATATGTAAATGGATTACATGATGAAGTGCTTCGTGGATGAGAGCTTTTATGAGATTATTAAAATCTTCAGTTAAAAAATTCACAATCTCGATTACGCCTTCGTCCATGTTGTAAGCCATCCCTTTAGTAGGTAAAGCGAAAGTAACAAATTCTATCTCGAAATCGGGATTTGCAATAGCATATTTTTCGCGTCTTTCCTTTGCACAGTCTTTACAATACTTGTATTCCCCCCAGTTTTCCAAAGAGTTTCCTCGGGTTCGTTTAAAACAACCGTGACAAATATCAGGATACAACTTTGAAAATAAGTGAGGTAATATTACTCTTGCGGGTGGATTGACTTTTGTAACTTCGTAATTCATGAGAGATCACACCATAAATTTAAAATCTTTGCAAAAACAAAGAAATGCAGCGTTTTCGATGAATTTTCAACAGGAATAAATATATTTATTTATGTTTTTACAAAATATAAACATTATCCAATTTGTCGTCGAATTCACTTCCTTTTTCAGATTTAACAGATTTTATAAGTTTCTACATATAAAATATAAGCAATTTATATTTATACTTGATGTTATAACGTTATATCGAAAAGTATTTATTAAACTCTTTTTAGTGTTCGCCCATATTTATCGATTATAAGATATGATCAAAAATCCGTGGGAAGAGTTTTAATGTATCCAAAGTTAAAGAACTGTGCGTTAAAATGGATAGACAATAAAGTCCTTTACAATTTTGAAAAAGATGAGTTATACGAATTAGATGATGAATCCTTCGAATTTTTAATTTATTGCACCGGGAGAAATAGTTTGGAAGATATAATTGAAAAGACCGGATGTAATGAAAAAGACAGTTTCGAATTGATAAACTATTTAAAGAGCGAAGGATGTCTGGAGTACAAAAAAGACCCATCAGCAAGCGAAAAAATTACTGTGAAGGAGAATTCAAGTCCTTCTTTAAAATATCTGCTGTTACACATCACAGAAAAATGCAACCTAAACTGCAGGCACTGTTACTTGGGAGAAAAAAGAAATAGAGATTTGGAATTAGAGGTAATTCAAAAAATATTGAAAGAATTCGGTGAATATGGATTTAAACTCTTGATTACAGGCGGAGAGCCACTTTTACACGAAAATTTTTGGGAAATCCTGGCTTTCGCGAAAAAATTTCCAATAAGAGTCGAATTACTGACAAACGGAACATTAGTAACAAAGGATATCGCGGAAAGACTTTCAAAGTATGTGCATTGTGTTCAGATAAGTCTGGATGGAATGGAAGAGGGACATGAAATTTTAAGGGGAAAAGGAACTTTTCATGATACATTAAAGGGAATAAAGAATGCAAAAAGATACCTTAATGTTACAATCGCCACGATGATACATTCAGTAAATACATTAGAATTCGATAGAATGAATAAATTAATGAAAGAACTAATGATAGACGAATGGATTCTTGATATTCCATCGGAATGCGGAAATCTATCAAAAAATAAGAAATTAAGCGTTGATTTTCTTAATGCCGCCAAAATATTTAAAAAATACGGATATACCTCAGGAATTCATACTGGTGAGGAAGATTATTCTTGTGGAGCCAATCTATGCTCAATTAATGTAGATGGAGAGACTACAAAATGTGGATTCTTCGTTGATAGTGTCGGTAACATAAGAGAAGGAAATTTAGAAGATTTTTGGAAAATAATCGTCCAAAAATATTTGCCCAAACTCACTGAACTTGATTGCAGGAATTGTAAAGTTTTAAAAACTTGTAGGGGCGGTTGTAGATACAGAGCTTGGAAAAATAGGGGATTTTACGGGAAAGATCCGTTCATGTGTTGTCTTTATCTTAACGAATGCGAGATAAATTAACCATTATATCCTTTTTACAAATTGAAAAAAGTTTGTTAATTTAACCTCCTAACTTCGGATGAAAAATATTATATAATGAAGGAGTGAGACGACTAATTCGACAAGTATACGGTAAGGGGGGTGATCAAATTAAATGATAAAAAAATAATTTTTGCGAGTATTCTGTTTTCTTTATTCATTATCTCAAATGTAAATGCTCAAATACCTGAGAAAATTAGCCAAGAAACAAAAACTTGCATAGGTTGTCATGAGAAATACACCCCAGGAATATACAAAGACTGGATGGTCAGCAGACACGCAGCAGTAACTCCTGGAGAAGGTATGGGAAAATCAATTCTTGAAAAAAGAGTATCGAGTGATAAAGTACCCGAAAGGTTCCTAGATAATAAAGTAGGCTGCTATGAGTGTCATACGATGAATTCTGATGATCATGAAGACACCTTTGATCACTTTGGCTTTAAGGTACATCCCGTTGTAACGCCAAAGGATTGTGCCACCTGCCATGAAAAAGAGGTAGAACAGTACTCCGGTAGTATAAAAGCAAATGCATATGATAATCTGATTAAAAATCCTGTTTACATGACTCTGGTGGAGACGACTACTAATCTAGCAAAATTCGAGACAGGAGAGTTGAAGATAGGAGAGTCGAGCGAAAATACCAAGCATGAGACATGCTTAGGCTGCCACGGAACAAAGTTGGAGGTAGTGGGTACGAAAGAGGTGATCTCCAAAGGTTTAAGGGTCGAGGTTCCAGATATTAAGGGCTGGCCCAGCCAAGGAGTCGGAAGGATAAACCCGGATGGAAGCAAGGGTTCCTGTTCTTCCTGTCATCCAAGGCACAAGTTTTCGCTTGAAGATGCTCGGAAACCTTATACGTGTGCTCAATGTCACCTCGATCCCGACGTTCCCGCATGGAACGTTTACAAGGAGAGCAAGCACGGGAATATCTATTCTGCAAGATGGAAGCACTGGAACTTCGAAAAAGTTCCATGGGTACCTGGAAAAGACTTCAAGGCGCCAACTTGCGCGACATGTCATAACTCGCTACTCGTAGATGAAAATGGCAAGGTCATCGTTGAGAGAACACACGATTTTGGTTCAAGACTCTGGGTAAGGATATTTGGACTGATATACACCCATCCTCATCCAAAAGAAGGCGCTACGCACAAAATAAAGAATCAAGATGGTTTACCTCTACCAACAACATTCGACAAAAAGGTAGCGTCAGAATTTCTCATTGATGAAGATGAACAAAGCAAAAGAAAGCAGGAAATGATGTCTATATGCAAAGAATGTCACAGCACACAATGGGTCCAAAAACACTTCGAGAAGATGGACAAAACAATCGAAGAAACAGATGAGATGGTATTAACCGCGACTCTATTATTGGTAGAAGCATGGAACAGAGGATTAGCAGATAAAGCAAATCCCTTTGATGAGGAAATCGAGAAAAAATGGGTTGAACAATGGCTATTCTATGCAAATAGCATAAGATATGCCTCGGCTATGACAGGGGCTCCAGACTATGCCACCTTTAAAAATGGATGGTGGGAACTCAACAGAAACCTTCAAAGCATGAAGAATGACATTGAAACCCTCGAAGTAACCAAGAAAAAGGGCGCTGAAACTACCAAAGGTGTCTGTGGACCAACTGCAATATTGGCTCTATTCATGATTCCGGCTCTAATAATAAAAAAGTTCAACAAAAATCGAAAAAAATTATAATTTTTTACTTTTTCAAAATTTTTTTGCAACATTAAGTTTTCGTAACTGAAATGCATTATCCTCGAAAAATTCCTCATTCAAAACACCAATTTTTTTGATTTTTTTGGCTATATCATCTGCAAATTTTTTGTGCGTCGCGTTTATTGGAGGAATTTTTTCTTCTAGAGTTTCTTTATAGAGTTTTATCTGTGCACAACCTGCAACAATTAAGCATAGAATTAAGACTAATGCAACTTTCCAGACATTCTTCTGCCTCATCACTTTATCACCTGAATCAATAAATTATATGGAAATATAAATTAATAAATGTTTTTTTTCTAATTTTAAATATTTTTACAACATTAAATTTTTGTACGATTAAGGTTGGAGACCATATGACCCATTCCAACGAAAAGAACGCGACCCA
>CAYFZR010000013.1:0-7236 GCA_964347835.1 uncultured archaeon | reverse complement strand
TTCCAATTTCTTTTAATCTCTCAATGTATTCAAAAACATATCGAAATATAACATCTTTGTCTTCGTCGTATTTTTCGCTCAGGATACCTGCAATTTCTTTGATAGATCTTTTTCCATTGCATAAATCAACTATTTCCTTTCCTATTTCGTTAACAACAGCCCAATCACTTTTATTTGGATCTATGAGCAAGAATCGGCGTTTGTGTCTTTCTATAAGTAATTTATCAGAAGTAAAAGGAACAAAATCAGGATCCATCAATTTGTCTCCGGATATTGTGTATGTGTTCAACTTTTTTTAATCATAATGAAAACTATCCACAACCGAAACCATTGGTAGGCGTGTCGCAATAATCAACGTAAGGATCGACGCAAGCGGCGTACCCATCAACATTAGTGTCACAGGGAAACATTGCAGCTGCCTCTAAAATTTCATCTACGCTGTGAGTAAAAATTTCAGGTTTTGTGAATTTTTTTTTCTTCTTTTTCATACTCACCCTCCCTTTTGAATAACTTCTAAAAAATCTAATTTTCCGGTACCAAAATTGGTTAGGAACTAGTATAAATAACTTATCGTTTTTATTTTGTGAAAATGCCCGCAGAAATGACTTTGTATTGTAAAACAGAACAAGTTTTAAGTTTTTATGAACATATGTTTATATTTGTTTGCATTTCAATTAACCTACAAAAAATTACTATCCTTCCCATTCGATCTTAACTCCTCTAAAGAATCTTAAGATTGTATAGATAAGGAAAATAAAAAGGAATGCATAAACTCCGATAGCGAACCACCTGACAGTTTTATCTGGTAATTTTTTACCGATCTCGATTTTTTCCTCCTTTAATTCTATAGCTTCTTCGATCTTTACTTCTTCTATTTGGATTTCTTTTTTTTCTTTAGGCGAAAATTTATCATTTAAGAATTGGTTATATGCTTTAAGAGTTCCACCGTGAGATAACCCAGCTATCATATACATTTCGCTCCCATGGAATGAAATACTTGAATAAAAGCCATAGTTTTCATCCAATATCAGGGTTTTATTCGTGAGAATATACCAATTTTCATTGAGAAAAACGAATCTGGGGTTTGTACTATCTCTATACGTGTTGGAGTAAACGTTTACTGCAGGCCCTCCGATGAGTACCACATTCTTATCTTCTAATGCACCTGGAATAATGTCTTTATCAGAGACGGCAGATCCGTTTAATTTCTCAGCTAACTCAATCGCAATATCACGATCCCCTTTTGGGGCATTCAATCCAAAAACAACTATCCATTGGACTGGTCTAGGTTTTCTGATTTGTGGTACGAGCTCTAATTTGTATTTATACCTTGTGAGATCTCCAGAGATTTTTTGCAATCTCTCAATAGCTAAACTTAATTGACAATCCTCGTGAAGCTGAACCGATCTAACTAAATCCTGTTCTAGATTCTCTACAGCTTGCCTTATATCTTTAACTTCATATCTTTTGCTTTCCAACTCACTTAGTTTTATCTTAATATAGCTAAAATTTCTTTCAACATTCCTTCTTAGGGTTTCATAATCCCCGTTTATCCTTACATTTATTTCCTTTTTGAAAAGTATTTTTCTTTCGTTTCCAACTTCAGCGAATAGATGAAATGTTCCTGCCTTATTTAACTCATATCTTACTGCATAATTCTTACTTCCATGGAGCGGGATCTCGTCCTCAAACTCTGTCAGATCTTTAGCTAAGATGCAAGAGGGGTTTCCTCCAAAATACAATCGTGTTTTCGTTTTAATCGAAGGTCCCTGATTAAACATTTCTAATGAACCTATAAGGGTATCTCCCTCTTCAAATTCTAATCCAGAGACCTTGAAGGTAATATCAACGTTATCTAAATTTCCCTGAGACCTAAGTTCTCTCCTTCTTTCTTCTTCAGCAATTTTTTGAGATTCTTTCTGCGTGGATTCTGACCTAACAACGAATAAGTATGAAAGTTTTAAAAACTGGTACCACTCCTTCGCGTCTGTATAATCATAAACCTCTCTAAGGTCATATATTCCTTCCTGAGTTTCATAAATGAGGTTATATCTTCTAGATTGATTCAATAGCTCATTGGCAGCTGCAGTTAAATCACAACTTCTCCTGAAAATATTTTGGAATATCAGCGCCTTTACTAAATATTCATCTGTCTCGTATCCTCCCAGAATTATAATATCTCCATCTTCAGTAACCAAATAAGGGACAGAAAGTTTAATACCTTGAGAAGAACAATATCTGAGGTGTGATACGTATTCATCAGGATAATTAACGAAACTTTTTCGATTTACAACCAAATTAACCTCAGTTTCAGCCAAATCTCCTTTGAGATCTTCTAGTGCGTCCATTACATTCTTAGTTTTCTTTGAAATGTCAAAAAAAACATCAACGTGATAATCTTGGACAAATTCGCACAGAAACTTTTGAGATCCCGCCGGTGCCATGACAAGTACAAGTAATACAAGTATAAGGCGCATTCTAACCAACATTATTAATTAATACAATTTGAATAAAAGTTTGTTCCATCCCATTTGTAGGGTTACCTCCTCAGTCGATTCTTCAACTTCGTTCAACCAGAGAGTTTTTTTACCTTCATTTTCAATTATTAGGTTAATTTTTTGGCTTTCTGGGGAATAGAGGTAGATAAATGCGTAGGAAGCAAAATTATCTGAGGAAATATGATTATGAGTATTCACGAATTCGCTGGAGGAATGCACCTCTCTCCAGTAAATTTTTTCGCAGCATGCAGAGACCAAGGGCCCATCATTAGGATTTGGAGCAATTTTTGGATCGATATCATTATTATAGGGACTTAGAATAAGCCAATCTAAGATGTAGCCATTTTCGTCAGTTTTGTATCTTTCTGATTCACCAGATTTAGGATCTCCTAAAGATATAGTCAGATCATTTAAAGGATTCCCAGATTCATCTGATAATCTAATTTTGAAGCCTTTATTTCTACCTTTCCAGACTTCGTCTTTGACAAATTTATTGTATGCGCTAATTGTACCCCATCTTGAAAGTCCGGCCACCAAGTATACTTCACCAAAAGTCTTTGAATAGAAACCATAGCCTTCATCATCAATCAAATTACAATCAGAAATTATATACCAGTTATCATCTATTTTTTCGAACTTAGAACAGGTTTCGGTTTTAAATAAATTAGAGTATGAGTTTGCATCAGGTCCGCCTATCAAAACAACATTTTTGTCGCGTATCTCTGAGAGTGTGATATTTTGATCTGAAACAACTTTGAAACCCATTTTCGTAGCCAATTCAAATGCAACTTTTTTATCGCTATAAGGTGCCTTTTTTCCATAGACAACAATCCAATTTTTGTATTTTAAATTATCTACTTCTGGTATTGGTAAACTGCTAATTAAATTAAGTCTTATTGTAGCGAACGTAAGATCGGATTGCGCCTCGTTCAATTCTTCCATGGCATTAGAATAGTCGCACTTCTCATGAAGAGAAGTTGCAATAGTTATCTTTTGATGGGCCTTTTTGAGATATCCAAGAGCTTCTTCGGTATTGTATCCTTTTTTACTTAATGCCTTTTCTAAATTCTCTGCATCTTTTAATTGAGAAACCAAAATATTTCTTTTAGGCTCAAATACCGGTTCAACTGTGATTTTTTGATTCAAAAGTATTTGATCGTTATCAAAAAAAGTTTTTACTATTACATGATAGGTACCGGCTTTGTTTAATGCATATTTTGTACTGAATCTTTCGTTTCTAAAAGCCGCTACATCAAAATCGAATTCATTGGTGGATAATGGCGCGTTGCACGTTGTGTTCTCTGCCAAATATATGATGGAATTGGTATTTGTTTTTCCAGCGGATTTAAGATTCGAAACTTTGATACCGGTTTCTAAGATATCTCCTTCAGAATATCTTGTTCTAGGAACTGTCATTGACACTTCTATTCCTTTTTTAGTTCTTTTCACGACCTCTTCCTCAGAAGGTTCCATTTGAATCTTTTTTTGGTAGGCAATTCCTTTTTCTTCTTCGCGAAAAATGGATCCGAGAGCTAATTTCATATATTGATAGGATATTCTCGCGTTCATAAGATCAGGAGCACTTCTCATTATGTATACGTGGGCTTTAACTATTTTATTGTAGGATCCAGGCTTGAAAAAATCAAATTTATCACTCCAGATTTTGAGTTTATCGATATAAACCGGACCCGAATAGCTTTTATTTTTCTTAAAATAGTCTTTTTCTCCATTAAATTTTATCTTTATGACTAATGCAATCACATTGTCCTTTTTAATTTTAGATATATCTCTTTCTATGGCATTCCATTTTCCTGGTATTATATCCGTTGAATCCTCTTCTTCCTGCAAATAATTTGGATTGCTCCTATCTATGATCATCGTTGATGTCGTCATGGGAATCCATTCCCTGTATATCGTTAAACGACGATCAGTGGAATAATTTCCAATGGTCGTTATATTTGAAATCAAAATATCCTTCGCAGCTTCTTTTGGGATAAACACGTCAAAAGATAGTGTTGAATACTGCGACCAGTCATGAAGTCCTTGATCAATAAAATCAGTTTTAGCTATAACTATTTCATTGGTTTTATTTCCAGTGTAATTGACATTTATTTTTAGGGCATCATTTTCATTATCTATCCTAATAGGTAAAGAATAATTTAGTTTCGTTTCAACGAATCCTTCTGTATTTCTATTGAAATTGTATTCGATTAGAACCGTTTCATTCAAAACCTTTGCATAAGTTTGTAAAAAACTCTTAGATTTCTTGGTGAGTTTTATTGCTTCTTCTGGAAAATCGCATGGGTAATAAAGACCTTTATCAATTATTCGCTGGAGTATCAAAGCTTTCGCCGCATAATCATCGGCATCTCCCTCTCTATAATCTCCGTAAACGAAAATATCTCCCTCCTCTGTAACGAAGTAGGGTGCAGTAAGCAACAAACCCTTTGATGAGAGGTAATTCATACGTGCCCTGTGTTCTTTATAATCACCATGAATTCTATCTATAACTAGGTTTATTCCATGATCTTCTAGTTCTTCTTGCAGATTGGTTAATTCTCTTTTGGCGATTTCCGAAGTTGTAGAATCGGTGTACCAGAAAGCCACATGATATTTTTTTACACAATTTGGCAATCTTTGAGCAGATATCGGATATGTACTTAAAAATAAAAGGATTATAAGAAATATACCAAATTTACAACCATTTTTTAATATAATTGCCTCTCTAGATGAGGTCATCTTATTCAATCCATTATAGGGTATCGCGCCAGTAGGTTAACAGATCCTCCATGGTCTTCTCAAAAGGTATAGTAGGTGTCCAACCAGTCTTTTTATTAAATTTTGAATAATCTCCCTCAAGAATTTCTACATCCGAGGGGCGCATTCTGTTCGGATCTTGTTTAATCGTGATAGATAGATCAGTAAGACCTAGAAGAGTATTTAAGACTTCTCTTATTTTTAGGGCATTTCCGGAACAAATATTATAAACTTCTCCGTAGTCACATTTTTCAACAGCTAGATGATAAGCTCTCACTGTGTCTCTCACATCTGTAAAATCCCTCTTAGCCTTCAGATTACCTACATAGATGACTGGTTCTTTTAATCCTTTTTCTATCTCAACTATTTGCTTTGCAAAGTTTGATGTGACGAACATTTCTCCTCTTCGAGGACCTGTATGATTGAAGGCCCTAGTTCTAATGCTTTTTATACCATAACTTTTGTGGTATTGGTATGCGAGGAGATCGGCGGCTACTTTACTTACCCCATAGGGAGATAAAGGTCTTAAGGGATTTTCTTCTTTAATTGGAATTTCATCCGGGTAGATCATCCCATACTCTTCGCTGCTTCCAGCAACATGAACCACAGGATCAAAATCTGATTTTCTTACCGCCTCGAAGAGATTTACCGTTCCCTTTACATTTACATCGAAAGTCTCTAAAGGGGCTCTCCAGCTAGTTGGAACAAATGATTGCGCCGCCAGATGAAATATTATATCTGGAGATGCCTCCTTCAAGGTAGGTTCCACAGAGTTTTGATCTGTGATATCACACTCAATTAAGTTTAACTCATCCTTAATCCCATCTATGTACTCAGTCCTACTTCTTCTACGAACAGCTCCACAGACTTCGTATTCTTTACTAAGCAAATATTCAGTCAGATGACTACCAACGAAGCCTGTTATACCAGTTATTAATACCTTCATAGTATCACCTTGTGTAGAAGTCTTTTATTCTTACAGTATCCTCGGGATGAGGAGTAGACACTTCGTGGAGAATGGTGTTTTCGGCGCCTACAATGGTGTGAGGAATTTGGGGTTTTATCCTCAAGGTATCATTAACCCCGAAATATTCTTTCCTATCCTCAAACTCGATGTGCCCTGATCCCTTCACTATATACAAAGTCTCATCTTTTTCCTCATGGTAGTGGTAACTGGTCTGATACCCCTCTCTTATAAATAGTTCCTTTGTAAGATACTTTTCTGTAGTTATTAAGATTTTTTCATAGCCCCAAGGCTTATCCTTTCTATGATTATACTCTTTTCTCACCTCTTCCAAATCCTTTGTCGTATCGATAGACATCCAGAATGAGCCATCTTCTTGATAGAAGCCAAGTTGCCTGTTCTTAGCAAGTTGAGGGAAAACAGTCTTTTCGATCTCACCTGATTCGAACCCTCCAAGTAATAGTTCATTGAATACATATATACCTCCGTTAATATAATAGGATAAGAATGGCTTTTCTTTAAAAGATTTAATATAATTATCACCTAATTCTACGATCCCGTAAGGGCTTTTCATCCTTGAAACAAACACGGTCGCTACGAAATCGGAATTTATAGCCTCGGTATACATTCTCCTTATATTAACATCACAAACTACGTCTCCATTTCTAATGACCACAGGCTCTTCTATGCCCTCCAAACCAATACGAACCGCATTCAACGTGCCTAGAGGCTCATCCTCGATACTATACTCTATATCCATACCCTTCCAATTAGAGCCGTATCTCTCCTCGATCATCTCAGACATATAACCAGTTAGAAGAACCACCTTATCGAAATTAGCACTGAGGAAATCAAATAATTGCTTGTCCAAAATTGTGTAACCATCTCTCAATTCTATTAAAGGCTTTGGAATATGGTCAGTTAAAGGTTTCAATCTTTTACCATACCCTCCACAAAGGATTGCTCCAATCATGCCATCACCTATTTTTTTGTTATAATGGAACCAATCATGTTAGC